>NZ_JAKJEW010000021.1:247-88239 GCF_022705245.1 Candidatus Skiveiella danica
TGGTGATCGTGGTGGCCAAGCTCGTCGGCACCGCCGTGGTGGCCCGGCTGTTCACGCTGACCCGGCCCGCCCTGATGCGCCTGGACTGGTTCGCGGCGCTGCATGGCCATTGGACCCGCTGGAAAACCGCCTTGCTCGAGCGCGTGCGCGCGTCCCGGCCGTGGCGCGCCATCGGGGCGGTCCGGCACCGCATCCGCCGGCGCTGGCGGGTCTGGCGGCGGGCAGGGGACCGGGGCTGAGCCGCCTTCGACCGCGCAGCCCTCAGACTAAGGGGTTGGGGGCGGCGGCGCTGGCTGTCCGCGCCGCCGTGCCGCAGGCATGGCAGAAGCGCGCAAAGGCGCTCTTGCGGGCCTGGCAATGCCCGCAGTGGTCGTGCAGGCCGATGCCACAGTGCGGGCAGAAGTCGTTCTTCACGTCCTTCAGGTCCACCACGCGCTCGCAGCCCGGGCACACGCCCTTGGCCATCCGTGCCAGCGCCACGTCGTAGCTGAGCTCCTGGCGACGCTGGGCGTCGGGCAGCGTTTCCGCCTGCTTCTGGCGCTCCAGGTAGCGGTTCAGCGCCAGGATGGCGTAGCGACCGACCAAGGCGGTGATGACGATGCCGACGATGTAGCGCACGTAGCCGCCGTAGCTGGGCAGGTAGGGCACGAGTTCGACGAAGAAGGCGAACAGCGCGAAGAAGATGAATCCCCAGACAAACGGCCACCAGGTGCTCTGGCGCTTACGGGCAAACAGCCAGCCGGCGGCCACCAGCAGCGGCAGCGTGAGCGCCAGCCGGTACAGGAACACGCGCAGCTCCTGGGCGCGCTCAGCCTTGCGCAAGGCGTCCTGGGCGTCGCGCTCCATGTCGCGCAGCCTTGCCTGGGCACGGGTCAACGCCTGGCTCGCGTCCAGCATGGCCTGTTGCTGCGCCTCCACGGCGGCCTGCGCGCTGCGCTCGGCGGCCTTCAGGGCGTCCAGGCGCGCGGTGCGCTCGATGAGCTCGCGGTCCTGCTCGGGGCGCTCGGTGGCGCGGCGCGTGGCCAGCCAGTTGCCGAAGGTCTCGCGCGCGCTCTGGCTGTCGGCCTGGGCGATCTTGAGCTTGAGCTGCGCCTGATCGAGCGCCTCGCGGGCCTGCTGGCCGGCGCGGGTGGCGTCCTTCACCGTCTGGCGCGCCTGCGTGGCGGCGGCACGGTCCATGAAGTCGTCCAGCGTGGCGCGCTGCTCCACCTTGGGCAGATCGCCCACGATGGTGCCCCCCAGGCCGATCAGAAAGCCGGCAAACACCAAGGCCACGACCCACAGGCCGCGGTGAAACCATTTCTCGGACAGGCGAAGGGCTTTGCTCATGATGACCTACCTTTTCGGAACCGTTTGACTTTACTCTTGATTCGATAGCTTGAAACGACCATTCCACGCTGGGATCGTGCCTATTTTCTTCAAAACCGGCGTCTCAGGGCAGCGCCAGCCGCACCGGGGCGGCGCCCAGGCCGGAACGGGGCATCCAGGCGAACACCGACTCCACCGTGACGGTCTCGATGCGGTCGGCATAACGCTTCTCGTTCGGGTGGTCGTCGAAGGCCACGTTGGCTGCCGTCATGCGGCCCCCGAGGCGGGTCAGCGGCCCGATCGTGAGCGCCGCCGGTGCATAGCCCTTGAACTGCAGCCAGGCCTGGGCGCGCTGGCGGCTGGCGACCATCGGCTCGCCCGGCGCGCCGATGGACGGCTCCATCGCCAGCGCCAGCGTCTCGATGGCCCACTGGTTGGACTGCTGGTAGGTCTGGCTCCAGGCGTAGCTCACGATGCTGTAGGGCTTGTGGTGCAGGGCCAGGGCGCGCGGTACACGGACATCCGACCCGTCCAGCAGCAGGGCCAGCAGCTGCTGCTGCACCTCGGGCGTGGGCACCACCCAGGCGGCTTCGAAGCGCCAGAGGTCGTCCAGAAAGAAGTCGCCCAGGCCCTGGCGGTACACCGCCGCCTCCGCGCTGCCGCACTGGTTGAGCTTGTGCAGCACCCGCCAGACCGAGCCGCCGGGGCTGGCGGCGTCCGGCTGGCGGTATGCAATGCCCAGGTGCGACCAGCGCACGCCATAGCGGCTCAGGTCCTGCCCGGCACGGGCCAGCAGCACCACCTGCGCGCCGCTGGCGTCCAGCGCCTGCTGGGTGCGCTCGGCCAGTTGCAGGCCGCGCGCCACGGACTGCGGGGTGAGCGCATGCGCCTCGCAGGAACGCCCGGCACGCGCCGCCGGGGCCGCCAGCACCATCGCCGCAGCCAGCGCCAGGGTCAGCCACAGGGCGCGCAACGAAGGCGTGCGAGCGGCGAAATCAGCACGGGGAGTCATGGCGCGGCGTCCTCAGCTGCTCAATCGCTCATGGTGCAGCAACGCGCGGCCCACTTTGTTCGGAATGAAGGCGATGACCTCGCCGCCGGCCGACAGCAACACGCCGGCGCCGATCACGCTCACCGTCACCGCCGAGCCGGCGGCTGCACGGCCCGCGACCTCGACACTGGCCTGCGCGCCGTCGGCGGCGCGCTCCAGCACGAACACCGTGCCTTGGGCGGAGGCCTGCACCCCCTTGACCACCAGCAGCGTGCCGGCAGTGGACAGCAACACCGGCGCCGCCACCGCCGCGCCGCCCACTGCCGCTACCGACGCCAGCGGCAGGGCGGACAGGGCGCTATAGGCCGAGGCATCGTTTCGCGCCTGCGCGGGCACGGTGGCCAGCAAGCCCAGCGCCAGCGCGCCGGCCCGGAATCGTTGTTTCATCAGGGATGTCATGGCAGACCTCATCGAGGGGTTGAACACGGCCGCGAGTCTGCGCCGCACAACCCCTTCAAGGGCCTGAAAACAAACCAAATATCGGAAAGCAGGCCTTGAAGTACCGAATTTCGATGCGTTCAGGACGCCAGCAAACCTTCGATGCGCGCGCGCAGCGCGTCGGGCTGCACCTGGTCGGGCATCAAGGGTGGGCCCACGTTCAGCCCGACGCGGCTGAATAAGCCGCGCCGAAACGGCCGCACCATGGCCACCCGCTCGCCGTTGACCTGCTCGATGCGGCTGAAGAACGAGCCCCACAGGTTGGTCAGCGCCATCGGGATCACCGGCACCGCCAGTCCATCGGCCTGCGCGCGTTCCAGCAGCTTGACGATGCCGCCCTTGAACGGCTGCAGCGCGCCGTCACGGGTGATGCCCCCCTCGGGGAAGATGCCCAGCAGGTCGCCCTCGCGCAGCACCTGCGCGGCCGCCTCGAAGGCGGCCTCGTAGGCAGCCGGGTCTTCGCTGCGCGGCGCCACCGGGATCGCCTTGGCCAGCTTGAACAGCCAGCCCAGCACCGGCACGCGGAAGATGCGGTGGTCCATCAGGAAACGGATCGGCCGCGGGCTGGCCGCCATCAGCAGCACCGCATCGACATAGCTCACGTGGTTGCACGCCAGCACGGCCGCGCCCTGCACCGGAAAGTGCTCGTCGCCGCGGACCTGGTAGCGATACACGAAGCGCGACAGCGCCCAGGCCACGAAGCGCAGCAGGTACTCGGGCACGACCAGGAAGATGTAGAACGACACCACCGCATTGGCCACGCCGGTGACCAGGAAAATCTCGGGGATCGTGAAGCCCGCCGTCAGCAGCGCCCCAGCGATCAGCGAGCTGGCGATCATGAACAGCGCGTTCAGGATGTTGTTGGCCGCGATGATGCGCGCGCGGTGCGTGGGCTGGCTGCGCAGCTGGATGAGGGCGTACATCGGCACGCTGTACAGGCCGGCGAACAGGCTCAGCAGCAGCAGGTCGGCCATCACGCGCCAGTGCGCCGGCCTGGCCACAAAGTCGGCCAGCGTCAGCAGGTCCGACGGCGGCAGGCCGCGCGAGGAAAAGTACAAGTCGATCGAGAACACGCTCATGCCGATGGCGCCGAGCGGCACCAGGCCGATTTCCACATGGCGGCGGCTCAGCATCTCGCACATCAGCGAGCCGATGCCGATGCCGATCGAAAACACCACCAGCAGCAGCGAGGCCACATGCTCGTCGCCATGCAGCACGCCCTTGGCCAGGGCCGGGAACTGGCTCAGGAACACCGCGCCGAAGAACCACATCCAGCTGATGCCCAGCAGCGAGCGGAACACCACGATGTTGTCATGGGCCAGCTTCAGGTTGCGCCAGGTTTCGGTGAACGGGTTCCAGTTGATGACCAGGCCCGGGTCGGTGGCCGGCGCACGCGGGATGAACTGCGACACCGCCCGCCCGATGACCGCCGCCAGCACGCACGCGATGGCCACGTCGCGGTGGCCGGTCTCGGGAATCGCCACGATCAGCCCGCCCACCACATTGCCCAGCAGGATGGCCACGAAGGTGCCCATCTCCACCATGCCGTTGCCACCGGTCAGCTCGCGCTCGCCCAGCACCTGCGGCAGGTAGGCGAACTTGACCGGCCCGAACAACGTGGAGTGCAGCCCCATCAGGAAGGTGCACAGCAGCAGCACTGCCACCGTGCCGGTGAGGAAGCCGTAGGCTGCGATCAGCATGATCACGATCTCCAAGTTCTTCACGAAGCGGATCATGGTGGTCTTCTCCACCTTGTCCGACAGCTGCCCGCTGGTGGCGGAAAACAGCAGGAAGGGCAGGATGAACAGGGCACCGATCACCAGCCCGGCCATCGCCGGCGGCAACCAGTTCACCTGCAGCTGGTAGGTCACCATCACCGTGAAGGCGAACTTGAACAGGTTGTCGTTGGCCGCGCCAGAAAACTGCGTCCAGAAGAAAGGCGCAAACCGGCGCTGGCGCAACAGCGCGAACTGGTTGGGATGCTCGTGCGGCGAGGCGCCGTTGTCTGGACCCATGTCGGATTCTCCTGGTGATGCCCGTGATTCTGCCCGGACTGCATGACCGGCAGTGTGGCCGCGTCACCGGCCCGAAAGGCGCCACAAACGCGCCAGACCCCGTCAGAATCCACTCGTCGTATCGCGATCTGATACCCGGAGACAAGCATGAGCACCACCGCCGACCTGATCACCGCCCTGAAGAAAGAACTCAAGGCCGCCCAGATGACCTACGCCGACCTGGCACGCGCGCTGGGCCTGGCCGAGTCCAGCGTCAAGCGCATGCTGGCCCGGGGCGACCTGCCGCTGTCGCGCGTGGATGCCATCTGCCGCGCGCTGAAGATCGACTTCGCCGAGCTCGCGCGGCGCGTGGCCGATGCCCAGCCGCTGCTGGCCGAGCTGACGCTGGAGCAGGAACGCGCCGTGGTGGCCGACAAGAAGCTGCTGGTGTGCGCCATCTGCGTGCTGAGCCAGTGGACGCTGGAGCAGGTCTGCGCCGCCTACCGCATCAGCGAGGCCGAGGCGATCGGCTGCTTCGCCCAGCTCGACCGCATCGGCATCATCGAGCTGCGCGCGCTGAACCGCTACCGCCTCAAGCTGGCCAAGACCTTCCGCTGGCACCCGCATGGGCCGGTGATGAACTACTTCCGCGAACACGCCGTGCTGGACTACTTCTCCGGCGGATTCGACCACCCCGGCGAAGGCCTGCTGCTGGTGCACGGCTCCATCAGCCGCGCGCTGGCGCCGTCGTTCCTGGAGCGCATGCAGAAGGTGGCGCAGGACTTCGCCCAGCAGCACCAGGCCGACCAGAAACTGCCCGAGAAAAACCGCGAGGGCTACACCCTGCTGCTGGCCATGCGCAGCTGGGAGTTCGAGGCGTTTGCGGCGATGCGGCGTTGAAATGCGAAGCAGGCAATGCCCGGTATCCGGGCCAAGGCAAGTGATCCAATAGAGGCGAGGAACCGGACCGAGGGACGCCCCGATGCGGGCCCTTTGTTCGGTATCGTCCACACACTGGCCTGGCAACAGGCCCCAGAAGGAGTGACCTCCATGAAAAACAATCTTTGTGATGCACGTTACGGCACGATCGCGCTGCTGGCATGCCTGGCCTTCGGTCCGCTGTTCGCGGCCGAGCCGGTCCCGCTGGTCGTGCCGCCCGACAGCGCGATTCCCGCTGGCCCGGAGGGTGAGGCGGTCCGGCTGGGCCGGCAACTGATGATCGACACCCGCGCGCAACTGCCACGCAACGTCGGCAACGGGCTGAACTGCTCAAATTGCCATCTGGGCGCCGGCACGCAGCCAGGCGCGGGTCCGTTCGTCGGACTGACCGCCGTCTTCCCGGCCTATCGCACGCGCGACGGCCAGATCGACTCGCTCCAGGAACGTATCAACGACTGCTTCCAGCGCTCGATGAATGGCAAGGCATTGACCTGGAATTCGAAGGAAATGAACGCCATGCTGATGTACATGCGCTGGCTCTCGACCGGCGTGCCGGTGGGCAGCGCCGTGGTGGGGCGCGGCATGGGCGCTGTGGACACCTCGCTGACGCCGGACCGTGCGCGCGGCAGCCAGCTCTACGCCGCCAAGTGCGCCAGCTGCCACGGGGCGCAAGGTGCCGGCACGCCGGACGGTCGGGGCGGGTTTGTGTTTCCGCCCGTCTGGGGACCAAAGTCGTTCAATGTGGGCGCCGGCATGGCCCGCACCTACACCGCCGCTGCCTTCATCAAGGGCAAGATGCCCCTCGGGCAGAACAACTCGCTGAGCGACCAGGAGGCCATCGATGTGGCGGACTTCCTGACCCACCAGCCTCGCCCCGCGTTTGCCGGCGCAGCGAATGACTACGTCAAGGGCGGTCGGCCCAAGGATGCGCGCAATTGAGGGTGCGTGGGTGGCAAGCGCGGGCCCGTATTACTTTGATTTCAATAGCGAACACTGACCAATCGGCGCTGGGAAGTTGCCAATTTTGTTGAGATATTTCCTCTGGGGGACCGCCAGTGCCTCGACAACCCCGTCCGGCAGCGGCTATCGCGCTGCCGCCGGCCGGCCGCTCAGTCCGTGAACACCGTCAGCACCCCGGTGTAGCCGTACAGGTGGTTGCGGGCGATCTCGCCGCCGGCGAAGAAGCCCACCAGCGGGACGTCGCCCAGCGCCCGGCGCACGATCTGCAGCTCGGCACCGGGGCCGCCGAAGTGCGGGCCGCCGCGCCCGGCGCAGCTGACGTAGACGGCGCCGGCCAGGGTGCGGGCCGGGCGGGGTTCGGGTTCGGCCCCGGGCAGGGCACGCGCAACGGCGGCCTCCAGCGCGGTGTCTTCGGATTCGAGTTCTTCGCGGATCTCGGCGCAGATGCGCGTGAGGTCGGCGCGTGCGGCCTGCACGTTGCGCTGACAGAAGGCCAGGCGCATGCCCTCGGCGGGTTGGGCGGCAATCGCCACGCCGCGGCGTGCCGGGTCCAGGCCGATGATGTGGCGCACCAGCACGTCGCTGCCAAAGTTGCCGCTGCGGCCCACGGCGTCGCTGCCGGGCTCGCTCAGGCCGACCAGCGTGGCGCGCACGGTGTCGATCGCAGCCTGCAGGCCCGGGCCCTTGGGCTGGTCGATGGTGATGCCCAGGTCGGCCTGCAGCACGTCCAGCGCCGGGCGGCCGTCGAGCTGCAGCAACACGCTGCCATCCACCTGGGTGATGGTGCGCACCGGCGCCACGGGCGAGGCGCCCTGGGTCACTCGCGAGACCAGGTGCACGCCCGCGCCAAAGGCCACGCCTGAAAGCCCGCCGCTGAACACGCCGCTGAACACGCCGCTGGCGGCGCCATGGCCCTTGATGGTGCCGTCGCCGCTGACCGCAAACTGCACCGCGGTGGCGCGGCTCGAGGCCAGGCCGCCGAACAGGTAGCCGGTGTCGGTTCGCGCGGCCATTTCGTCGATCAGCTCGGCGACATCGGGCGTGCCGGCGTCGGCATGGACCAGCGCGGTGTGGGCCTCGAAGCCCAAGCCCAGCGGCGCCACGCCGGAGAACACGCGGTACTGGTCGGGCGGCAGGTCGCACAGCATGACGGCCAGCGCGGGCTCATCGAAGTATTCGGCGTTGTTGACCGCCAGGCCCACGCCCACGGTGCCGGCCCAGTCGGTGACCTCGGGCAACTCGGCGGCCAGGGCGTCCAGGATGTCGCGCGCGTCGGACGCGTAGTGGTCGGTGATGTAGAGCAGCGCCAGCGTGGGCGCGCTGGCGTACTCGGGCAGGGCCATCTGCGCGCGCAGCTGCGCCAGCACCAGCGCAACCGCCATGCGCCATTGCGGATGGGTGGCGTGGCCGCTGGGGAAGCGTTTCATCCGCGCGCGCGGGAGGCTGTCGTCTTGCGGGCGGCTTTCTTGGCGGCGGCCTTGCGCGCCGGGGCCCGCACCGCGGCGCCGGCCGTCTTCAGGGCGTCCTTGGCCAGGCCGGTGGCCATGTGTTTGGTGGTGTCCATGGCGGTCTGCTTGGCCGCGTCCTTCATGGCGCTGGCGGCGATCTGCTGGAATTGCTGGGTCAGCGCACCCCACCACTGCAGCGGATCGACCAGCCCGCCCGCCGGCGCAGCCGCGGCCTTGGCCTCGGCCTTGGCGGCCGAGCGTTTCGCCGTGGCGGCCGACGCCACGTCCGAAGCCATCGACGCCATGCCTGAGGCCACGCCGGTCACCGCGCCCGCCACGCCTGAGACCGCACCCGCCGCACCGGCCGCGGTATCGGTGACCTTCTGCACGCCCGACATGACGGTGTCAGCCGCCTTCAGCTTGAAGGCATTGGCCACGTCGCCCATGTTGAAGTTCATGCCTTTGAGCGTGGCCAGCGTCATTTTCTGCACCTCCAGCGCCTGGATGGTGGCCTTCAGCGCCATCGCGTTCTGGTCAAGCCAGAACTGCACTGCCTTGAGCTCCTCGATGCGCTTGTCCAGCTCTTCCACGTTGAGCGTGGGCGCCACCCAGTTGCCAAGGTTGGGCATCTGGGGAATGTTCTGCGTGGCGCCCTTGGCCAGGTTTTGCAGAAAGTCAAAACCGGGGACGAACTTGCCGAAACCAAGACTGGGGGAATCGCTCATGGCTTGCTCCATTGGTGTTTGTGTTGAACCTGTCGAGCAGCTTACTCCAACCCGCGCCGCATGGCGACCCGAGACGATCAAGTTTTCCGAAGAACCGCGAACCACCGTCGGCACCCTTCATTCAAGGCAAGACCGGCGCCCGGCCGCGCGGAGCCGACAAGGCCGGGGTCAGCCCGGCGGCGCAAACGGCATGACGGCGCCCAACCCGGCCGAGGGCGCGGGTGCCGGCGTCTGGCGCGCAAGCGCCGGCCGCGCGCGGGTCAGTTCGCGGCACACGGTCTCGGGCGTGGAGTCGATGATCTGCGCCATGTCCTTGAGTGCCGGTAGCGCTTTGCGATCCAGGCCCCCTGAAGGCAAGTCGAAAGCCCTCGTCAACAGGCCGAGCAGGTGACCGAGGCGCACCGGCGCGGTGCCCGATCGCATCAGCGCCATGTCGAGCGACTGGCGCTGTTGCTGCAGGAGGGCGGCGGCCAGCGTCGCGCTCAGTGCCGATTCACCGACCATGGGCTCGGGCGTGGCCACGCTGTCGACCAACGCGGTGACCGTGCAGGCATAGGGCTCGGCGCACAGGGCCTCCACGCCGACCAGATCACCCGCCAAGGCAAGATGCACCACGGTCTGGCCGCCACCGGTCAGGCGCTCCAGGCGAAACGCTCCGGTGAGCACGCGCCAGACGGTGCCAGCGGTGCCAATCTGCAACAGGGTCTGGCCCCGGGGTATGCGGACACCCGTCGACATGCCACGGGCAGCGGGCACCGACTTCAACTCAATTTTTTTCACGAACGACGCTCCTTGACGCAGCCCGCAACGCCATCGCGCCACGAGCCAGGACAGATCAAACCGGCCGCACGCGCCGGTCAGGGCGCGTTCAGGCCACGAAAGTGGGAGACGTGTTCAGGGGCGGGCCGCGCGCGTGAGCCGCCAAGGGAGCCAGGGAAAGAAAGCCAGCCTGCAACCCGATGGCCGGGGCCACCGGATCGCCGGGAGCAAAGAACCGGGCTGCCACGTCAGGCGCCGGGCCGAGGCGGTCCGCAGCGAGCAGGCAGAACGGGCAATGATCCAGCGGGTTATGGGCGGGCGGGTTGCCACCGGGCTCACCGGGAACCGCGGACTGAGCGCCCTCGACGATGGTGGCACTGTCCAGGTTGACCCATTGCGCGCCCGAGGCCGTGCAGATCTCGGTCCAGGAAACCCGGCTGGCCGCCCCCCGCGCCAGCGCGCGGGACACCGTGGGCATGAGCGTCGCCAGCGTGATCGCCAGCAAGGCGATCCACGCGAACAGGGGGCGGCGGCGCAAGGCGTTCACGGGCTGGGGCTTTGGAAGGACGAGCGCGACGGCAGGCGCGTCAGTGCTTCATGCCGGCGTGGCCGCCCTGGCTCGCGTCGGTCTTGGCGGCGGTGTTCAGCGGACGGGCCGTCGCCTTGATCTCGACGGTCTGTTTCTTGCCGTCCTTGCCCTCGAAAACAAGGCTCACCGGCACCACGTCGCCATCCTTGACCTGGCCTTTGAGGTCCATCAGCATGACGTGGTAGCCGCCCGGCTTCAGATCGACCGCCTTGCCGGCCGGCAGGGCCAGGGCACCCGCCACCTCGCGCATCTTCATGACGTTGTTGTCCATGACCATTTCATGGATTTCGACCACGCCGGCCACCGGCGAGCTGCCGGCCACCAGCTTGGCGTCCTGGGCCGCCGTCAACTGCATGAAGGCGCCGGTGGCCTTCTGTTGCGGCACGGTGGCGCGGACCCAGGCGTCCTTGACGGTGACCTGAGCGTGCGCGGCGGCGGCGATGGCCAGCGTGGCGAGGGTGAAGGCAAAACGTTTCATGGATAACTCCTTGGGGTTGAAAAATGGGGATCAGATGAAAGGGGGATTCAAGCCCTATTTCCCGGCCAGCAACTGGCGCAGGTCGTGGGCATAGTCTTCGGCGGTCTGTTCGTGGCGCAGCGCCAGGCGCAGGCGGCCTTGCGGGTCGAAGGCGTAGGACAGCGCCGAGTGGTCCATGGTGTAGGAGCTGCCGGTGGGCACCTGCTTGTAATAGACCTTGAATTCGTCGGCCGTCTCGCGCGTGCGCTTCGCGTCGCCATACAGGCCGATGAAGCTCGGGTCGAAGGCGGCGGTGTAGGCCTTGATCACCTCCGGCGTGTCGCGCTCCGGGTCGATGGTGATGAAGATCACCTGCAGCTTGTCGCCATCGGCGCCCAGCAGCTGCTTGACTTTGGCGGCGCGGATCAAGGCGGTCGGGCACACGTCGGGGCACTGAACGAAGCCGAAGTACATCAGCACCGCCTTGCCCTTGTAGTCGGCCAGCGTGCGTTCGCGGCCATCGGCGTCGGTCAGGCGGAAGTTGCGTCCATAGGGCGCGCCGGTCAGGTCGATGCCGCGGAAACCGGGCGCTGCCGCATCACCGGCGCGGTTGCAGCCGGCGATAAACACGGCCAGCGCAGCCACGATGAAGACAAGGAGCCACCGGAACGCGGTCCGGACGGTGAAAGCCATGCTTTCTCCTGAAAAACTGATTGAATCGGACAATTCCCAGCGTCAGCTGGTCACAGTCAGCTATGAATACAGGAGTTCAGGAGAGGACGGGAGGCGCGCGGGCCTGCCAGGGGGCGCCAACGCGCGCGGCGATGTGCGCCGCCTGGATCGGCTGCAGGGCGTGTGACAGCGCATGAGGAGGCTGGACGGCCATGTTCGCCACAGGGGGCGGTGCGTTCATCACGGCGCACAGCGGGCAATCAAGTGCGCTGTGTCCCATTTCGGCCATCTCGCCGTCGGCGCCTTGCACAATCAGTTTCACGGACGCGCCCGAACACACCAACTCGGAAGCCTTGGGCGCCACCAGCGGCGAGGCAATGGCCGCGCCCAGCGACAACGCAAACCACACCAGCACCAGGCGGGCGATCAGGCGGGCGTTGCGCAGCATTTGCATGGCGCGAATTATGGCCCAGGCGCCGAAAAGCCGGAAGCCGGACTTGCCCTGCGTCAAGTCGGCGACGCACTGCGGGGCCGCGTGGCGGTTACGCTTCGGGGCGGCTCCGGCGCGGTGCCGATGCGTTCCCCCACCTACTACACACAGGAGACACCCCCATGCTCAAGCTTTGTGGCTTTGCCGCCAGCAACTACTACAACAAGGTCAAGCTCGCCCTGCTCGAAAAAGGCATTCCCTTCGAAGAAGAGCTGGCCTGGGTGGGCCAGACCGATCCTGCCGCCAGCCCGCTGGGCAAGGTGCCTTACCTCAAGACCGACGAAGGCAACCTGTCGGAATCCACCGTCCTGCTGGAGTACATCGAAGCGAAGTACCCGCAACACCCGCTGCTGCCGGCCGATCCGTTTGCCGCCGCTAAGGTGCGCGAGCTGCTGCGTTACACCGAGCTTCACCTGGAGCTGGTGGCGCGCAACCTCTATCCCGAGGCCTTCTTCGGCGGCAAGGTCAGCGACGCCGCGAAGGAAAAGACCGGCCAGCAGCTGGAGAAGAACATCGCCGCCTTCGCCAAGCTCGCAAAGTTTTCGCCCTACCTGGCCGGCGACACCTTCACCCTGGCCGACTGCGGCGGCGCGGTGCACCTGCAGCTGGTGGCCAGCGCCACCAAGATCATCTACGGCCGCGACTTCATGGCCGATCTGCCCGTGCGCGACTACCTCAAGCTGCTGGGCGAGCGGCCGACGGTGCAGAAGGTCAACGCCGAGCGCAAGGTGAACACCGAGCTGATGCTGGCTGCCGCCAAAGCCAAGGCGCAGGCCAAAACCTGACCCGGCGCAGCGGCGGCTTGCCTCTCAGTATTTCGGCATGCGGCGCTCGCGCAGCGAGACCACGCCCTCGTGCACGTCCGGCCCGCCGAAGCCCATGAATTCGAGCGCCAGCGAGGTGTCGAAGGTCGGCCCGGCCTGGCGCAGCCAGTTGTTGAGTGAATACTTGGTCCAGCGGATGGCGGTCTGGCTGCCGGCAGCCAGCCGGTCGGCCACTTCATAGGCCTTGGGCAGCAACTGGTCTTCGTCCACCGCCAGCGAGACCAGGCCGATGCGCTCGGCCTCTTCGCCGCTCACGGCCTCGCACAGCATCAGGTAGTACTTGGCCTTGGCCATGCCGCACAAGAGCGGCCAGACAATGGCGGCATGGTCGCCCGCCGCCACACCCAGGCGGGTGTGACCGTCCACGATCTTCGCAGTCTTTGAGGCGATCGAGATGTCGGCCAGCAGGCCGGCTACCAGCCCCGCACCCACGGCCGGGCCATGCATCGCGCTGACGATGGGCTTGTCGCAGTTGATCACGTTGTAGACCAGGTCGCGCGCCTCTTTCCAGACGCGGGTACGCACGCCGAAGTCGCTGGCCATGTCCTGCACCAGCGCCAGGTCGCCACCGCCGGAGAAGCCCAGGCCCTCGCCGCGCAGCACGGCGCAACGCACGCTGTCATCCTTGTCGATGTCGCGCCAGATCTCGCTGAGCTCCCAGTGCCCTTCGTGCCCTGCTGTCGGAAGCTTGCCGTTTTGCGCCTTCATCTGGATGTCGATCACGGCGTCATTCACACCACGGCGCGTGATGGCCAGGGTCTGGTAGCGGCTGTAGTCGATGGCGGGGTGGGTCATGGGGTCTCCTGTTTTGCATGGACGAGGGCGCGCCAGCGCGCCGGAACCGGGATTTTGGCGGTGATTCGCTGCGGGAGCAGTGCGCCGCTTTTACCACCGGCTGTCTTGACTTTCATCAAAGACGCTCCGCAAGGTGTGATTCATCATGAAGCCGTAACTCAGAAGGAATCCACCATGGACAAGCAGCACGCCACCCCCTACCAGCAGCAACTGGTCGCCATGCGCGCCGCCTTGCTGGCACAGATGGCCGCGCAGCGCGGCGGAGACATCGGCCGCGTCGAGGCCGCTTCCGCCCACTTCAGTCATTCGGAGGAGTCGCCCGCCCAGATGGCGACCGAGAAGGAAATCGAGTTCGCCATCGGCGATCACGAAGTCGTCGAGCTCACGGCGATCGAGGCCGCGCTGTCTCGCATCGAGGCCGGCTCCTACGGCGAATGCATCGCATGCGGCGTCCACATTCCGGCTGCCAGGCTGAAGGCCACGCCGGAGGCTTCACGCTGCATCCACTGCCAGGAAGCCTACGAGAAGAAGCATCCGGCCTGATGCTGCGCAAGCGGCCCTGAAGACGCCATTTTTCTGTATTCGCTTTTTCACTTTTTCATAGGAACCCTTGCATGAGCACTTTCCACGCCGTTGTCTGGATGGATCATTCCGAAGCCCACGTCGTCATGTTCGACCGCGAACACATGGAGGCGCAGCGCATCCGCTCGCGCAGCCACCACAAGCACCAGGGCAAGACCGCTGACAACGGCTCATTCTTCGGCGATATCGCCCGCGCGCTGTCCGGCACCCATGAGGTGCTGCTGGCTGGCCCCGGCATCGCCCGCAACCAGTTCCGCGACTGGTGCGGTGCGCATCAGACCGCCGTCGCCGGCGCGATTGTGGACTCGGTGTCCGCCGACCATCCGACCGACGCCCAACTGGTGGCCATGGCGCGCCAGTACTTCAAGAAGTTTGACGCCATGGCGGCCGATCCTTCGATGGCCTGATCCGGGCCTTGGCCCTGACCGGGGCGCGATGCCCGGCCCAGCAGGCTGCGCTATCCTTCGCCGGATGCGCAGCCTGTTTCATTTCGCCTTCAACGTCACCGACCTGGACATGGCGCGGCGCTTCTACGGCGGCGTGCTGGGCTGCACAGAGGGCCGCAGCACCGCCACCTGGGTCGATTTCGACTTCTTCGGCCACCAGATCTCCCTGCACCTGGGCGAGCCGTTCAAGACCGCCGCCACCGGCCATGTCGGCGAGCACCGGGTGCCGATGCCGCATTTCGGGCTCATCCTGGCGCTGCCCGACTGGCAGGCGATGGCACAGCGACTGCAGGCCGCCGGCACCGACTTCGTGCTCAAGCCACACCTGCGCTTCGAAGGCCAGCCCGGCGAGCAATGGACGATGTTCTTCCTGGACCCCTTCGGCAACCCGATCGAGGTCAAAGGCTTTGCGTCGCTGGAACAGGTGTACGCCCTATGAGCGGGACGGGCCAGCGCCGGGCCGCCCCAAGCAGGCCCGCGGCCCCCTCGGGGGGCAGCGAGGACACGAAGTGCCGAGCGTGGGGGCATATATGAACTACACATTCGCCTCGGCCACCATCCTGCTGCTGCTGATCACCGACCCGTTCGGCAATATTCCGATCTTTGCCAACGCCCTGCGCCCGGTGGCGCCCGAGCGGCGCGCCCGCGTGATCCTGCGCGAGGTGCTGATTGCTTTCGGGCTGCTGCTGACCTTCATGTTCGTCGGCGACCGCTTCCTGCGGCTGATGAACCTGTCGGACCTGTCGCTGCAGATGGCCGGCGGCGTGGTGCTGTTCCTGATCGCGCTGCGAATGATCTTTCCGCCGCCGCCCGCCGAAGGTGCGGTACAACTGGGCGAGCCCCTGATCGTGCCGCTGGCGATTCCCGCGCTGGCCGGCCCGTCCGCCCTGGCCACGGTCATGCTGCTGGTCAGCCAGGCGCCCGAGCGGCGGCTGGAATGGGTGGCCGCGCTGAGCGTGACCATGTTGGTCTGCGCCGTGGTGCTGGTGATGGCCGAACGCATCCAGAGGGTGCTGGGCGACCGGGTCGTGATGGCCTTCGAGCGGTTGATGGGCCTGATCCTGGTCGCGATCTCGGTCGAGATGATGATCCGTGGGCTCAAAGTGCTGGTCAAGCAGCTCTGAGCCGACGTCGCCTTTGCGCGGCGCCGACGCTCAGCTGGACGGTGCGGCGATGGCCTGGTCGATCGCGCCAAAAAGGCTTTGGCCGTCCTTGCCCTTCATTTCGATGCGGATGGTGTCGCCGTACTTCATGAACTCGGTGCTGGGCTGGCCGTCCTGGATGGTTTCGATGCAGCGCTTCTCAGCAATGCAGCTGTAGCCCTTGGGCCACTCGGTGCGGCCGTTGACTTCCACGCCCTTGTTGCTGACGGTGCCGCTGCCCACGATGGAGCCGGCGCGCACGTTGCGGGTCTTGCAGATGTGGGCAATCAGCTGGCCGAAGTGGAAGGTCATCTCCGTGCCGGCATCGCACATCCCGACCTTGCGGCCGTTCCAGCTGGACTGCAGGGTGAGGTTCACGCGGCCCTGGTCCCAGGCGTCGCCCAGCTCGTCCAGCGTCACGGCGACCGGACTGAAGGCCGTGGCCGGCTTGCTCTGGAAGAAGCCAAAGCCCTTGGCCAGCTCGTTCGGAATCAGGTTGCGCAGGCTCACGTCATTGACCAGCATCACCAGTCGGATGCCTTCGAGCGCCTGCTCGGGCGTGCTGCCCATGGGCACGTCGGCCGTCACCACGGCAATCTCGGCCTCGAAGTCGATGCCGAAAGCCTCGCTGGGCACGACCACCGGGTCGCAGGGGCCGATGAAGTCATCGCTGCCACCCTGGTACATCAGCGGGTCGGTGTAGAAGCTGGCCGGTACTTCGGAATTGCGCGCCTTGCGCACCAGTTCCACATGGTTGAGATACGCCGAGCCGTCAGCCCACTGGTAGGCACGCGGCAGCGGCGCCATGCACTGCTTCGGATCGAACGGAAACGCGTGGCGCGCCTTGCCGCCATTCAGGGTTTCATAGAGGTCCTGCAACTGGGGCGACAGGAAGCCCCAGTCGTCCAGCACCTGCTGCATGCGGTCGGCAATGCCGGTCGCATAATGCGCCGTGCTCAGGTCCCGTGACACGACGACGAGCTGGCCGTCGCGCGAGCCATCCTTGTAAGTGGCGAGCTTCATGAAAGCAGTGTCTCCATCAAACCCCTACGCATCGGACGAATCTGCGTCAGAATTACGTATTGGTAAACTTGTTTAACTAAACGAAACGCAAGCGGGAATTCTAGTTCAAATGGACGAATTGCGTGCAGGACTACAGGACAGCGACGGGGCTGCGCCACCCGACCGGGAACGCGCCGGCATCCAGTCCGTCGAGGTGGGCTTTGCCTTGCTCGACGTGCTCGCCGCAGCCGCAGGCCCGCTGATGCTGCGCGACCTGGCGGCCGCCGCCGACATGAGTGCCGCCAAGGCCCACCGCTACCTTGTCAGTTTCCAGCGCCTCGGTCTGGTGCTGCAGGACGCCGCCACCACGCGCTACGACCTGGGACCGGCCGCGTTGCGCCTGGGTCTGGCCTCGCTTTCAAGGCTCGACGCCGTGCAGATGGGGAGAGAGCGCCTGCCCGCGCTGCTCGAGCAGGTCGGCCACACGCTGGCGCTGGCGGTCTGGGGCAACCACGGCCCGACCATCGTCCACTGGCAGGAGTCGCCACTGGCCAGTCCGGTGAACCTGCGGCTCGGCGACGTGATGCCCTTGCTGACCTCCGCCACCGGACGCTGTTTCGCGGCCCACCTTACGCCCGGGCGGGCGCTGCACATGATCGAGGCCATGATCCAGGACGAACTGCGCCGGCTGCAGGCCATCCCTCACGCGCAGTGCCGCGAGGACCTGCCGACCACGATGGAGCAGGTGCAGGCGCTGTTCCTGGAGGTGCGCCAGCGCGGCATGGCCCGCGTGGTGGACACGCTGCTGCCGGGCGTGGTGGGCTTCTGCGCGCCGGTGTTCGACTCGGACCGGCGCATGATCATCGGTGTCGTGGCGCTGGGTTCTGCCGCGACGTTTGACGCCCGTTGGGGCGGCGCGGTGGAGGCGCCCTTGCGGGCCATGGCGCAGCGGTTGTCCGGCGACCTGGGGTACACGCCGCAATGACGACGGTGGGGCCGCCCGGACTGCGGCCGCTGGCTGGGCTGACCGCGGCCGTGGTGGTTGCGCACCTGCTGGTTCTGCAGCAGGCGTCGATGTCGCTGAGCCCGGGTGACGCGCCGGCGTTGCACACCCCTCCCCTCAACACCCGCATGGTCACGCCCCCGGCCCCGGTCGCAGAGCCTGCGCCGGCGCCAAAACCCAGCCCGCCACCGCCCAGGAAGCCCCCGGCCGCCCCCAAGGCCCGCCCGGCGCCGCCGCCCGAATCGGGACCGGCTCCCAGCCCTGTTCTTGGACAGAACCTGGCAGAACCCATCGTCGAACTGTCACCAACAGCTACCGATTCAGTAGCAAACTCAACCGCGACCGGCACCGGCACGACAGCGTTGGCCGAGGCCCCCGCCCAGCCGGCATCGGCGCCGTCTGGCAGCGCGCCGGTGGACGGCGCCACCTTGAACGCGGCGGTGCCCTCCTCGGTGCGCCTGCTCTACAACCTTGAAGGGCAGGCCCGCAACCTGCAGTACACCGCCCGCGGCGAGGTGCTGTGGCGCCAGGACGGGCAGCGCTACAACCTGCTGTTGACGGTCAGTGCGTTCCTGATTGGCTCGCGATCGCAAACCAGCGAGGGCGACCTCACCCCGCAGGGACTCGCGCCACGCCGGTACGCCGACAAATGGAAGGGCGAGCAGGCGGCGCATTTCAACCGCGATACCGGCCGCATCATCTTCAGCGTCAACACGCCCGAAGCCGCGCTGCTGCCCGGCGCGCAGGACCGGCTGAGCCTGTTCATCCAGATCGGCGCCCTGATGGCGGCCGACCCGAAGCGCATGGCCGCCGGCAACAGCTTCACGCTACAGACCGTCAGCACGCGCGAGGCCGAACCTTGGATCATCACCGCCGACGGTGAGGAAAGCCTGAAGCTGCCAGGCGGCGAAGTGATCGCTTACAAATTCAGCCGCGCGCCGCGCCGGCCCTTCGACACCCGGCTCGAACTCTGGATCGCGCCATCGATGAATTACCTGCCGGTGCGCATCCGGGTCACCCAGTCCAACGGGGATTTCGTGGACCAGAAACTGCGCGCCAGCGAGCCCGCGGGCAAGCCCGACTGAGGCCCTGGACCGGGCAAAGTGTGGTGATCCGGCACCAAAGCGGCACTCACGCCTTGAAACGGGCCCGAATGTTGCAATCTGGGAGCCAACAGTAAAGGAGAATGAACCCATGCATACCCTCTACGACTCCGACACCTTTGCCGTGATGCACGTGCTGGCCAATGCTCCGGGCGAAGACGCCCCCGAATCCACCGAGCCGGTGCTGGCGCGCCACGGCTTCGAGATTGTTGACAAACGCCGGGGCAAAGAGGTGTACCTCGACGGCTCCTGGGCCGAGATGTTCCAGCAGAAGATCATCGCCTGGCAGGTCAACACGCCCACCCAGGAAGAGGTCGAGGACACGCTGGAAAGCTACAGCGGGCTGGCCCAGCACCCCGTGCTGGTGCACTGAGGGTTGTTTTTCGCCCTTTCAGGGCATTGTTCCGGTTTTCGCTTGGGTCGGGGTGTCGCCGTAAGGCAAAAGCTTGCGTGGCTGCATAGAATTCCCAGCCGGTACGCCGTCTCACCGGCCGATTCGGCAAGGCAAGGCGTCACCCGACCCACCCCAAAGGAAAACCCGTCATGAAACACTTCCTGCCCCGCCTGTTTGCCGGCTGCCTGGCCCTGGCCCTGTCGTGGGCGATGGCCGCCGATGGTGTCACGAAAAACCAGCTCCTGATCGGCCAGAACATCACGCTGCAGGGTGGCAAGAACGACTACGGCATGGCGGTGCAGGACGGCATCCAGGCCTACCTGAACCTGATCAACAGCCGCGGCGGCGTGAACGGCCGCCAGGTCGTGCTCAAGACGCTGGACGACGACAACAAGTCCAGTCAGGCCGAGGCCAACGCGCGCCAGCTCGTTGAGCAGGACAAGGTGTTCATCCTGTTCGGCTCGATCGAGGGCGGCCCGTCCACCGCCGTCATGAAGGCCGCCATCGACCTGAAGGTGCCATTCTTCGGCCCGATCGCCGGCTCGCCCACCCTGCGACGGCCCCACCAGCCGCTGGTGTTCCCGGTGCGCGCAGAACACCGCGAGGAATTTCGCGCGCTGCTGGCCTACGGCAAGAGCATCGGCACCACCCGCGTGGGCTTCATGCGGGCCGACTCCGAAACCGGGCAACAGCATCTGGCCAACGTGAAGCTGCTGTGCCAGGAACTCGGCATGGAGCTGGTGGCCGACCTGCCCTTCAAGTCCGACGTGGCCGACGCCCAGATTGACCAGATGGTCGGCCAACTGGAAAAAGGCAGGGCCCAGATCGTGTTCAACCACGGCTCACCCGGCGTGTACGAAAAGCTGATTCGCAAGTCGCGCGCCCAAGGGCTGCCGACGAGCTTCTACGCGGTGAACTCGGGTTCGGCCCAGATGGCCAAGCACCTGGGACCGCTGGCCCACGGCATGGTGTTCACCCAGGTGGTGCCCAGCCCCTGGGAACGCAAGACGGCCATCACCCGTGAATACCAGGAAGAGCTCGCCAGGCAGAAGCCCGGGCGCGAGTTTTCCTACGGCAGCCTGGAAGGGTATGTGACGGCCAAGGCGCTGGTGGCCGCGCTGCGGCTGGCCGGGCCAGAGCCGACGCGCGAGAGCTTCCTGGCCGGCCTGAGCAACGCCAGCCTGGACCTCAACGGCCTGCGTGCGGTCTACAGCCGCGAGCAGCACACCGGCCTGAACTTCGTCGACCTGTCGATCGTGACGCGCGAGGGCACCTTCCGGCACTGAGCCGCTCAGCGGGCCGCATCGCGAGCGCGGCGCGCCCGCAGCCAGTGCCACAGCGGATTCGCCAGCAGCAGCACCGCCACCAGCCGGCACACCTGAAACGCGGTGACCACCGGGACGCCCAGTTGCAGCACCTTGGCCGTGATTGACATCTCGGTGATGCCGCCGGGCGAGGTGCCCAGCAGCAGCGTGACGGGATGCAGGCCGGTGCCCAGAGACAAGAGCCAGGCAAACCCGGCGCACAGCCCCATCATCACCAGGGTGCCCAGCGCCACCGAGGCCAGCCAGCGCGGCGCGGTGTGCAGGAAGCCCGAGGTGAAGCGCACGCCCAGGCTCACGCCAATCACCAACTGTGCGGCATTCGACAACGCCACCGGAATCGCCGACAGCGTGATGCCTGCCATGGTGAAACCCATCGCCACCACCAGCGACCCCATGAACCAGGGATTGGCGCGGCCCAGGCGCTGCATCAACAGGGCACCGGCGACGGTGCACACCCCCAGCGCCAGCAGCCCAGATGGATGGACGATCCGGGGCCCCGGGGACGTGACATCCACACCCGTCAGGCCGCTGGCCTGCAGACCAAAGGGAATCACCAGCACCACCACCATCAGGCGCAGGCTGTGTGCGGCGGCCACCAGATCGGTGCGCGCGCCGACGCGCTCGGCCAGCAAGGTCATCTCCGAGGCCCCGCCGACTGCACCGGCAAAGAAGGCCGTGGCCCGCATGGCGTCCGGCGCGACGCCGGCCAGGCGCGGCGCGTGAAGTCGGTAGAGAACAGCCGCAAAAGACACCCCCAGCATCAGCGCCCAGGCGATCGCCAGCAGAATGGCCCACCACAGGCTGGCGACCAAGGCCATGACCTGCGGTGTGAAATACAGGCCCAGCGCGGCGCCGATCACCCACTGCCCGCCGTTGCGCAGTGGCGCCCAGCTCTCGGTCGGCGCGCCGGCCATGGAAGCCATCGCCGTGACCACCAGCGGACCGATCATCCAGGGCAGCGGCGTTCGCAAGGCCACGCACAGCGCGGCAGCGCCCAGCGCCAGCAGCAGGGTCAGGGTTACGCGAAGGGTGTAATGCAGGCGCATGCGGTCAGGGTCGGCTGCGCTTAGTATGGCGGGATGAACTGTCGAATGGCTGTCACCGCCGCGGTGCTGGGCATCGTGCTGGGCTGCGCCGCGCCACCTTCCGGCCCGGCCACGGCGCCCGCCACGGTGTTTGCCGCGTCCACCCCCCAAGCGCCCGAACCGGCCGCCGTCTGGCGCCAGCTTGAGCGCCTGCTGCCCGCCGATGCCTTGTTGATGGGCGAGCAACATGATTCACCGGATCACCAGCGGCTGCAGCGCAGCGTCGTGCAGGTGCTGGCCGAGCGCGGCATTCTGGCCGCCGTGGCGCTGGAGATGACGGAGCAAGGCGGCACCACCACCGGCTTGCCGTCGGATGCCAGTGAGCAGCAGGTGCGCGAGGCCCTGAAATGGCGTGACGCCAGCTGGCCCTGGGCGGCCTACGGGCCGGTGGTGATGGCCGCAGTGCGCGCGGGCGTGCCAGTTCTGGGCGCCAACCTGCCTGCCAGCGAAACCCGCAATGCTATGCAATCCGTAGCATACGACGGCCATTTGACGCTGGGAAAGTGGCAAAAACAGCAGGAACTCATCCGTGAGGGGCACTGCGGACTGCTGCCCGAGCGCCAGATCGTTCCCATGACCCGGGTGCAGCTCGCACGCGATGCGGCCATGGCGCGCACGGTCCTGGCCGCGCGCCAGGCCGGCAAGACCGTGCTGCTGATCGCCGGCAACGGCCATGTCGACCGTGAGCTCGGCGTGCCGACCCACCTCGGACAGGATCTGCGCGTGAGCGCGCTGGTGCTCAGTCCGCAGCGTCCGCCCGGCGCCACGCTGGATCTGCCGCCAGCCGACGCCGTGTGGCTCACCCCGGCGCTGCCGCCGCGGGACTACTGCGCCGACCTGCGCTCGCAGATGACGCCCCAGCGCTGACGCGCAACCGAAACACGCCCGTCCTGCGACAATCCGGGCCTTATGAATCACGCCTACGTCCTGAACCTGTCCTGCCCCGACCGAACGGGCATCGTGCATGCCGTCTCCGGTTTCCTGCTGGAGCGCGGCGGCAACATCGAGGAAGCCGCCCAGTACAACGACCACGGCACCGGCCTGTTTTTCATGCGCGTGCAGTTCGCCTGCGACCAGGTCACCCACGAGGACCTGCGCCTGCAGCTGCGGTACTTCGCCGAGCCGTTCGCGATGCAATGGAGCCTGCACGCCACCGCCCAGTCGATGCGCACGGTGCTGATGGTCAGCAAGGAGGGGCATTGCCTCAACGACCTGTTGTTCCGCTGGAAAAGCGGCCTGCTGCCGTTGGACATCCGCGCCATCATCAGCAACCATCGCGACTTCTACCAGCTCGCCGCCAGCTACAACGTGCCCTTCCACCACATCGTGGTGAACAAGGACAACAAGGCCCAGGCCGAAGCGAAGCAGTTCGAGATCATCCAGAACGAAGAGGCCGAGTTGGTGGTGCTGGCGCGCTACATGCAGATCCTCAGCGACGACCTGTGCCGCAAGCTGGCCGGGCGTGCCATCAACATCCACCACAGCTTCCTGCCCAGCTTCAAGGGCGCCAAGCCTTATTACCAGGCGCACGACCGCGGCGTGAAACTGATCGGCGCCACTGCCCACTACGTGACGGCTGACCTCGACGAAGGCCCGATCATCGAGCAGGACGTGGCCCGCGTGGACCACAGCAAGACCGTCGAAGACCTGACCGCCATGGGCCGCGACACCGAAAGCCAGGTGCTGGCGCGCGCGGTGAAATGGCACAGCGAGCACCGCATCCTGGTCAACGGCCACAAGACCGTGATCTTCAAATAGCGATGCGCATACCCCCCATCCAATGCCTGCTGACCTTCGAGGCGCTGGCGCGCCTGCGCAGCGTGACCCAGGCCGCCGAGGAACTGTGCGTGACGCCCAGCGCCGTGAGCCACCGGGTCAAGCAGCTGGAGCAGACCATCGGCACCCCGTTGTTCGGCCGGGCCGACTTTTCCCTGACCACCGAAGGCAGCGAATACCTGGCCCATGTGCGCGAAGGCCTGACCAGCCTGCAGAAATTCCCCGGCGCGGCCTCAGCGCCGGGCAAGCGAAAACTCAAGCTTGCGGTCACGCCGACCTTCTCGCGCTCGATCCTGATGCCGCGCCTGCGCTCCTTCCTGGAGGCCTACCCCGAGATCGACATCACGCTGCAGGTCAGCATCCCCTTGCTGGACGTGGTGGCCGAAGACGCCGACCTGACCGTGCGTTTCGGCACCGGCCGCTATGCTGACGTGGAGCACATCTGCCTGATGAAGGACGAGATCACCCCGCTGGCCTCGCCCGCCTACATCCGCGAGAACGGCCCCTTTGACAACCCGGAGGACCTGAAGTCCGCCGCCCTGCTGCGCAGCCCGCTGGAGCCTTGGCGCACCTGGTTTGCCGCGCACGGCCTGGACTGGCCCGAGCCAGTGGACGGCTCCTCGTTCAACGACATCGGCCTGATGTGCGACGCCGCCGCCCAGGGCCTGGGCATCGGCCTGATCCGCCTGAAGCTGGGCGCTCCGTGGATCGAGAACGGCTCTCTGGAGCGGATCTGGCCGCACGCCATCCCGAGTCCGCATGCCCACTACCTGTGCTGGCGCACCGGCGCGCTGGACCGCTGGGAGTGCGCCGCGTTTGCTGAGTGGCTCAAGAAAAGCGTGGCCTGAGCCATATCGGTTTGCCCTTGCCATCCGGGCGCCTTTCAACAAAGCCTGCAAAAAACCTCACCCCGCGAGCCGCTGACTGGCGTAGAGTTGGCGCATGAATACCGCCACCGATTCAAGCCCGGCCGCCCGCCAGGCGCGTGCCGCCCGACAACAGGCCGTGGTCGCGGCCCTGCAAGCCGTGCTGCCCGCCCACGCCATCCTCTACACGCCCGAAGACACCACCCCCTACGAATGCGATGGCCTGACCGCCTACCGCGAGCGCCCGCTGGTGGTGGCCCTGCCCGAGACGGATGAGCAGGTGCAGGCGGTGCTGAAAACCTGCCATGGCCTGGACGTGCCGGTGGTGGCGCGTGGTGCCGGCACCGGGCTGTCGGGTGGCGCCATGCCGCACGCCATGGGGGTCACGCTGAGCCTGGCGAAGTTCAACCGCATTCTCAAGGTGGACCCGGTGAGCCGGACCGCCGTGGTGCAAGGCGGCGTGCGCAACCTGGCCATCAGCGAAGCGGCCGCGCCGCACGGCCTGTACTACGCGCCTGACCCGTCGAGCCAGATCGCCTGCACCATCGGTGGCAACGTCGCCGAGAACGCCGGCGGCGTGCACTGCCTGAAATATGGCCTGACGGTGCACAACGTGTTGCGCGTCAAGGGTTTCACGATCGAGGGCGAGGCGGTGGAGTTCGGCAGCGAGGCGCTGGATGCGCCCGGCTACGACTTGCTGGCCCTCGTCATCGGCAGCGAGGGCATGCTGGCCGTCACGACAGAAGTCACGGTCAAGCTGGTGCCCAAGCCCCTGCTGGCGCGATGCATCATGGCCAGCTTCGACGACATCCGCAAGGCCGGTGACGCGGTGGCAGCCGTCATCGCCGCCGGCATCATCCCGGCCGGGCTGGAGATGATGGACAAGCCCATGACGGCGGCGGTGGAGGACTACGTGCACGCGGGCTACGACCTGAGCGCCGCGGCGATCCTGCTCTGCGAAAGCGACGGCACACCCGAGGAGGTGGAAGAAGAAATCGGCCGCATGAGCGAGGTGTTGCGCCGCTGCGGCGCCACGGCGATTGCCGTCAGCCGCGACGAGGCCGAGCGCCTGAAGTTCTGGAGCGGGCGCAAGAACGCCTTTCCGGCCAGCGGGCGCATCAGCCCCGACTACATGTGCATGGATTCGACCATTCCGCGCAAGCGCCTGGCCGACATCCTGCTGGCCATTGCGGAGATGGAGAAGAAGTACCAGCTGCGCTGCGCCAACGTGTTCCACGCCGGCGACGGCAACCTGCACCCGCTGATCCTGTTCGATGCGAACGACCCGGACCAGCTGCACCGCTGCGAGCTGTTCGGCGCCGAGATCCTGGAAACCAGCGTGGCCATGGGCGGCACCGTGACCGGTGAGCACGGCGTCGGCATCGAGAAACTCAACAGCATGTGCGTGCAGTTTTCCGCGGAGGAAAACGAGCAGTTCTTCGGCGTCAAGCGGGCCTTTGACGCCAAGGGTCTGCTCAATCCCGGCAAGGTGATCCCGACGCTGAACCGCTGCGCCGAGTACGGCAAGATGCTGGTGCGCGGCGGGCAGATCAAGCACCCGGAGCTGGAACGTTTCTGAGCGCCCAGCCAGGGGACTTCAGACGGGGGCTTGGTTCCCCAGCAAAAAGTCCACCTTGCCCAGTTTGACCCCGTTGTGCCTCAGGATGGCGTAAGCGGTGGTGACGTGGAAATACACGTTCGCCGTGGCCCAGTGCTTCAGGTAGGCTTCGCCCTTCATCGTGCGCGTGCCTTCGCGACCCACGGGGAAGGTGATGTCCTTGTCCTCGGTCCCGTCGATCTGGTCCGGCGCCACGGTGGCCAGAAAATCCAGCGTCTTGCGGATACGAGCCTTCAGCTCGGGCAGCGTGGTTTCGGTGTCGTCGAACGTCGGCGCCTCCATACCGGCCAGCCGCGCCGCGCAGAGCTTGGCCGCGTCGCAGGCGATCAGGACCTGGCGCGCCAGCGGCAGCATGTCCGGCGCCAGCCGGCTCTGGGCCAGCACGATCGGGTCGTATTTGCGGGCTTCGGCATCGGCGAGGCCCTTGTCAAGAAAATGGTCAAGATGTTCCAGCAGGGCGCGGAAAACCGGCACGCTGGCCGAATACATGGAGATGGACATGAGGGCCTCCTGAATGAAAAAGGGCCCCGCAAGGAGGCCCAGGGTGGAACGATCCGGTTCAGGCCGCTACCGCGACCTTGTCCGGCTGCTCGATGCCGAGCCGGTCCAGCGCGGCGGCCAGATGGGCCACGGTGCGATCGACGTGGTGCCACTTTTCCAGCCCGAACAGACCGACGCGGAAGGTCATGAAGTCGGCCGGTTCGTCGCACTGCAGCGGCACGCCTGCGGCGGTCTGAAGGCCTTCGGCCAGGAATTTCTTGCTGTTGTGGACCTCCGGGTCGGTGGTGTAGCTCACCACCACGCCCGGCGCCTTGTAGCCCTCGGCCGCCACACTGGGGATGCCCCGGCTCTCGAACAGCGCACGCACCTTGGCGCCGAGTTCGATCTGTTCGGCGCGCACCTTCTCGAAGCCGTAGGCCCGGGTTTCCTTCATCACCTCGCGCAGGCGGGTGAGCGCGTCGGTCGGCATGGTGGCGTGGTAGGCGTGGCCACCGCCTTCGTAGGTTTCCATGATCTGCAGCCACTTCTTGAGGTCGCAGGCGAAGCTGGAGCTTGTGGTGCCGTCAATGGCCGCGCGAGCGCGCTCGCTGAGCATGACCATGGCGCAGCAGGGGGAACTGCTCCAGCCCTTCTGCGGCGCGGAAACCAGCACGTCCACGCCGGTCGCCTGCATGTCGACCCACATCGCGCCAGACGCAATGCAGTCGAGCACAAACAGGCCGCCGACCTCATGCACGGCATCGGCCACCGCGCGCAGGTAGTCATCCGGCAGGATCATGCCGCTGGCGGTTTCCACATGCGGGGCAAACACCACGTCGGGCTTCTTCTCGCGGATCGTGGCCACGACCTCGGCAATCGGCGCCGGCACCCACGGCGCCTGCTTGCCTTCACCGATGCGGCGGGCCTTGAGCACGGTGGCCTCGGCCGGGATCCGGCCCATGTCGAAGATCTGCGTCCAGCGGTAGCTGAACCAGCCATTTCGAATGACCAGCACCTTCTTGTCGCCGGCGAACTGGCGCGCCACCGCCTCCATGCCGAAGGTGCCGCTGCCCGGCACCAGCACGGCGCTGCGGGCATGGTAGACCTCTTTCAGGATGCCGGAGATGTCCTTCATGACGCCCTGGAAGCTTTTGGACATGTGGTTGAGCGCGCGGTCGGTGTAGACCACGGAGAATTCGAGCAGGCCGTCGGGATCGACGTGGGGCAGCAGGCCGGGCATGGGTGTCTCCTTGTTCATGAGAGAAGCGCCGGCCAGACGGCCGCGCAATCGAACCTGTCAGCTTAGCACGGTAGCCGGACGCGCGCACACCGACGCCGCAAGCCGCTGCGCCGGCTACCAAGTGTCGACAAAACCGGCGGTCCGCTCCCTCACCCGACTCGACGCCAGTCCGCGCGCCAGCCAGACGCGCGTGTCGGCCGGGTCGATCACCGCGTCGATCTCCAGCGTGGCGGCCATGTTCAGGGCCGAGCCGTTGGCATACTGCTGCGCGACCAGTTTGTCGTACAGCGCCTGGCGCTGCGGGCCTTCAGGCACCGCTTCAAGCTCTTTGCGGTAACCCAGCCGGACTGCGCCTTCGAGCCCCATGGCACCGAACTCGCCGGTGGGCCAGGCGACGTTGAACACCGGCGCGTGAAAGCCGCCAGCGGTCATGCCCATGGCGCCCAGGCCGTAGCCCTTTCGCAGCACGATGCTGAAGTAGGGCACGCGCAGGCTGGCCGCGGTGACGAACAGGCGGCTCACATGGCGCACCTGGGCCTTCTCTTCAATGTCCGGGCCCACCATGAAGCCCGGCGTGTCAACCAGACTGACCAGCGGCAGGCCGTGGGCGTTGCACAGTTGCATGAAGCGCGCCGCCTTGTCGGCCGCGTCGGCGTCGATGGCACCGCCCAGGTGCAGCGGGTTGTTGGCCATCAGGCCGACCGGCCGCCCTTCGATGCGCGCCAGCGCGGTGTGGATGCCGATACCAAAGCCGGTGCGCAACTCCAGCAGGCTGCCAGCGTCCACGATGCCGGCCATGGCGGCGCGCGTGTCGTACACGCGCAAACGGTTCTCAGGCACCATGGTGCGCAAGGCCAGCGGATCGGGCGTGATCCAGTCGCGGGTGCGGCCCTGGAAGAACGACAGGTAATGCCGCGCGGCTGCCACCGCGCGCGCCTCGTCTTCGACCAGGATGTCGATCACGCCGTTGCGGTGCTGCACACTGCCGGGACCGATCTGCTCCGGCTTGAAGACCCCAAGGCCACCGCCTTCGACCATGGCCGGGCCGCCCATGCCAATGTTGCTGCTGCGCGTGGCGATGATCACATCGCTGCAGCCCAGCAGCGCCGCGTTGCCCGCGAAGCAACGGCCGCTGACGATGCCGATCACCGGGACCTGGCCCGACAGACGTGCGTAGCTGGCGAACGTGCTGACATGCAGGCCGGCCACGATGGGCATGTCGGTGTCGCCCGGTCGGCCGCCTCCGCCCTCGGCAAACAACACGACGGGCAGCTTCTGATCCAGCGCGATGCCCAGCATGCGGTCGGTCTTGGCGTGGTTGCGCATCCCCTGCGTGCCCGCCAGCACCGTGGCGTCGTAAGCCATGACCACGGTGCGGCTGGCCTCGGGCCCGTGGATCAGGCTGTTGATGCTGCCGATCCCGGTCACCATGCCATCGGCCGGAGTGTTGCGCATCAGGTCGTCTTCGCTGCGGCGGCTGCGCTGGGCGGCCACGGCCAGCGCGCCGTATTCGATGAAACTGCCTTCATCACACAGGTCGGCGATGTTCTCCCGCGCCGTGCGCTGGCCCAACGCATGGCGTTTGGCGACCGCCTCGGGGCGGCTCGCATCGAACGTGAACGCATGGCGGTCAACGACCCGCTGCAGATCGGCGCGCAGGGTCGCAGGCGCCGGGTCGGATGGTGGATGCCTGGGAAACCCCTCCGGACCAGCATTTTTGATCTTTTCCGCGCCATCCCAGCGTGAATCGGTCGTGACGCGCTCTGAAATCAGGAGTAATTCGCCTTCGTTCACGGTATCCCCCGCTGCGAAGAGAAGCTCGGTCACGCGGCCATCATCCGTGGCGCGCACCTCGTGCTCCATCTTCATGGCTTCCAGGATCACCAGCACGTCGCCGGTGCGCACGGTGTCTCCGGGCGCCACGAACCATTGGACGATCTGGGCCTGCAGGGGGGAGCGAAATTCGGTCATGGGCGAGATTGTGGGCGCGCCCCCCACTCACACCGCGTCAAGCGGGAGACAGCCCCGATCGCGCAGGCGCCGGCACCCGCAGAGTGCCGTCCCAGCCTCAGCAGCCAAGGAGGCCCCTACGTTGCCACGTGCCATCCAGACGGCTCAGTTTCCGCCGATATGCATCTGGTACTTGGCCCCGTTGGAGAAGGTGCAAGTCCCCGCGCCCTGGTAGGGCGTGTTCATCTGGTATTCGCAGGACATGTACATCCCCTTCGGGCTGAATGCGCTGGCCACACCCCGCTTCTCATCATTGGAGACGCGGGTGGCTTCGCCGTTGAGGACTTCACCCAGGTAATTGACCAGGAAGCGGCCCTTGCCGGTCATCATGTTGGTCACCGTTCCGGCGACGATGCCGGTCTGGGTGGCGATCTCGTTGGCTGGGTACAGCCTCACGTTCAGCGTCGCGGGGGCCGGACCCGCCGCCCCTGTCGCCATCGGCGGCACGACGGTTCCGGCCGGTGGCAACGGATAGTGCTGGTATTGCACCGTCCCGTCAGAGGCCTGCATGGGCACGACATAGCAGCCGGACAGACTGAACGCGGCAGCCGCCGCAGCCAGTGCCAAGATTTTTCGATCAATTCGCATGGCAATCTCCTGAAAAGTGGCCTTGCGAATATGACTCTATGCCGACTTCCTTCGGTCACCTTGATCTAGCGCAACGCACCCCCTGGCGCATTCAGATCGACCTCGATACGGCGCGCACCTGATCGCGCAGCATCGTCGAGCGCGTCGACCAGCCGGTCCAGGGCACCCTCAATGGACATTTGGGCGGTATCCAGCCGGCCGTAGGCGATGCGCAAGACCGCGTCACGCGGCTCGATGCCAAAACGATCGCAGCGCAGGGCCTGTGCGAACAGTGCCGTCAGCAGGCTGCGCAGGGCGGCGTCGGAGGTATGCAAGGGATTGCTCAGAACGATCTCATGAAAGGACCGGCGCCCGACATGGTGGCCCGGCCGCACGGCAGCGACCATCATCGCGTGCAGGAAATGCTCCACGCTGACCAAATCGAGCATCCGCAACCGAGGCGACCCCGGCGCGAGCCCCGGAAAGCGCAGCAGCATCAACAAGCCGGTGCCGGCCACGGCCCTCTCGCCCTTCAGAGATCCCGAGAGCCGCCGCAGCATGTCCTGCCGGTTTTCGCCTGCAGGGCCGCTGACCCGCGCCACCTCAGCCTTGCTCTGCAGTACCAGCGCGCGGCGCTGCTCCAGCCGATGGAGTCCGTACAGGTTGAAGGGCACCTCCAGCACGCTGCCCAGGGGCATGGCCATCAGCACCCACGGCTCGAACGGGATGATCCCGGCCACCCCCAGCGTGGTGATGCTCACGCCCAGGCTCACCGGCACGAAACCGGCCAGCAGCCAACCCGCTGCGCGGTTCTCGGTGTGCCAGGCAAACCAGAAGCTGGACAGGCTCAGCACGGTGGCCACCGTGGCGATCACGTGCGAGAGCGACTGGTACACCGAAAGACTGAAGGCCAGGCCCAGCACCCCGGCCAGCGGACACAGCACCCCCATGAAGCGAAGCAGCCGCGAAAAGCGCGGCGCCCGAACCTCCAGCGCGAAGGCGCATTCAGCCAGCAGCAGGGCCAGACCGGCCGAGAGGCAGGCCAAGCCGGACGAAATGGGTCCCCGCCAATCGGCCAGGGCAGGCCAGATCCAGCTTTCGCCGTAGCCCGAAATGAACATGCCGGCCATTCCGATGCACAGTCCCAGCAAGGCATACAGGCCATAGGCCCGGCTGCGCAAGCGCCAGGCGCGCGTCAACGCATAGGCCACGGCGCACACGACCACCGCAAAACACCCCGTCATCGTCCAGAACTGCCACCGGGACTGGCTCTTCCAGTCGTCCCGTGGCTGCAGCAGGAACAGCCCTCGCGTGGGCACCGTGCTTTTCAGCCGCAGATAGGCCGTGCCCGGCGGTGTGTCGGGCGGTAACGCGAACGTGGCCGGGAAGCGCGCCCCGCTGCGCTGGGCCATCGGAATGTCGCGCCCGCCGCGAAGCACCACCGGCGGTCCGTCCTTCCCGGGCAGGTAAAGGTCGGCGGCGCGCAACGAAGGATGGGTCAGTTCCAGCACGCGCGGCAGCCCCTCAGGGCCCGGCTCCAGGTCCAGGGCGTACCAGATCGGCTGGCGGGCCTCGGCGCGGAACTCGGGCCGATCGCCAGGGGGCAGGGCCACATGGGCGTCGGGCTGCAGCGCCGCCCGGGCTGAATCCAGGTCGTCGCGCCCGACTGGTGGCGTCCAGGCCCGCACCGCCACGACCGCACCGGGATGCGCCGGCGCACCCGCGGCGGCTGACACCAGCACCCACAGGCAGCCCGTCGCGAGCAGCCACTTCCGGGCATGCGCATACAGGTTCATGGTCGTTTGCGGCTCAGGGGATGACGGTGCAGGAAGCGATGCGCCAATTCTAGATTCGCCGCCCAAGCGAAGCGGCAATGCCGCTATGCTGGAACCCGCAGCGCGCGCAGGCCGACAAGCCACCGCGTGCGCCCGGCCCCACCCTCAGGAGAGACTCCGACCATGAACCTGGCGCAACAGCTGGCACGCGTGTCGCGTTTGGACCCCGACCGACCCGCCCTGTTCAACGGCACCCAGCCCGTGGCCACCTACGGCGAGTGGGCGCAGCGCGCCGCGGGGCTGGCCGCCTCGTTTGCCGCCGCCGGTCTGAACCCCGGTGACCGGGTGGTGCTGTTTCAGCGCAACCACCCACGTTATCTGGAGGTACTGCTCGGCGCCTGGTGGGCGGGCCTGGTGGTGGTCCCGGTCAATGCCAAGCTGCACCCGGCCGAAGCGCAGTGGATCATCGACAACGCGCAGGCGCGCTGGGCCTTCGTGACCTCGGACGTGGCGCCCTCGCAATTCGAAGCCCTCGAGCGCCAGGTCGATATCGAGACCCCCGCCTACGAGCAACTGCTGGCGGCTGGTCCCGTTTCGATGGTGCACCGTGCCCCCGACGACATCGCCTGGCTGTTCTACACCAGCGGCACCACCGGCCGGCCCAAGGGCGTGATGCTGACCCACCGCAACCTCATGACCATGGGGCTCACCTATTTCGTCGACGTGGACCCGATCACGTCGCAGGACGCCATCGTCTATGCCGCACCGATGTCGCATGGCGCCGGCATTTACGCCATTCCCCACCTGATGGCCGGCGCGCGTCACGTCGTGCCGGCCTCGGGCGGTGTCGAACCGGCGGAGCTGTTCGGGCTGGCCAAGGCGGCTGGTCCGCTTTCGATGTTCGCCGCGCCCACCATCGTCAAACGGCTGGTGGACCATGCCGAGGCCCATGGCGAAAGCAGCGAGGGCTTCAAGACCATCGTCTACGGTGGCGCACCGATGTACGCCGCCGACATCGAGCGCGCGCTGAGGGTCATGGGACCGCGCTTCGTCCAGATCTACGGGCAAGGAGAGACGCCGATGGTGGGCACCGCGCTGGCGCGCACGCACCTGGCCGATACGATGCACCCGCGCCACGCCGCACGCATCGCCTCGGTCGGCGTGGCGCAGACGCCGGTTCAGGTGCGCGTGGCCGACGGCGCCGGCCACGACCTGCCTGTTGGCGAGGTGGGCGAGGTACTCGTGCGCGGCGACACGGTGATGGCCGGCTACTGGCGCAACCCCGAGGCCACTGCGGCCGCCATCCGCGACGGCTGGCTCTGGACCGGCGACATGGGGGCACTGGACGCAGACGGTTTCCTGACCCTGAAGGACCGCAGCAAGGACCTGATCATCAGCGGCGGCTCCAACATCTACCCGCGCGAAGTCGAGGAAGTCCTGCTGACCGCTCCCGGGGTGGCCGAAGTGGCGGTGGTGGGCGCGCCAGACCCGGAATGGGGCGAGACGGTGGTGGCCTTCGTGGTGCCGCAGACCGGAACCACGCTGGAGGCTTTTGCACTGGACGCCCATTGTCTGTCGCAGATTGCCCGCTTCAAGCGCCCGAAACGCTATGAAATCGTCGACGGGCTGCCGAAAAACAACTACGGAAAGGTCCTCAAGACCGAGCTGCGGCGACGCCTGATCGGCGGATGAACCGGCGTCGCTGACCGGTAAACTGGGGTCTGTTGTCTTTCTTCAAAAGGGGGGTCTATGTCCAGTCCTGTGAAATACGTCTATGCCTTTGGCGCCGCGCTGACCGAAGGCGAAGCCGCCATGAAAAACCTGCTCGGCGGCAAGGGAGCAAACCTGGCCGAAATGTGCCGGCTCGGGATCACCGTTCCGCCGGGGTTCACGATCAGCACGGAAGCCTGCACGGAATTCACCGACAAGGGGCAGGCGCACGTCTTCGAGCTGATCCGCGACGAAGTGGCCCAGGGCGTGGCCCGCGTCGAGGGCGAAATGGGCAAGCGCTTTGGCGACCCGGCTGATCCCCTGCTGCTGTCGGTCCGGTCGGGCGCGCGGGCGTCGATGCCAGGCATGATGGACACCATCCTCAACCTCGGGCTCAACGATGAGGCGGTCGTTGGTCTGGCGCGCAAGGCCAATAACGAGCGGTTTGCATGGGACTCGTATCGCCGCTTCATCCAGATGTACGGCGACGTGGTCATGGGCCTGAAGCCTGTATCCAAGGAAGAGCATGACCCCTTCGAGGTCATCATCGACATGGTCAAGGAAAAGCGCGGCGTCAAGCTCGACACCGATCTGGGAACCGACGACCTGAAGGAACTGGTGCAGCGTTTCAAGTCACTGATCCGCGCCCGCATCGGACGCGATTTTCCGACCGATCCGTGGGAGCAGTTGTGGGGCGCTGTCTTCGCCGTATTCGAGAGCTGGAACAACGACCGCGCCAAGGTCTATCGCGAGCTGAACGACATTCCCCAATCCTGGGGCACTGCGGTGAACGTGCAGGCCATGGTGTTCGGCAATCTGGGTGACAGCAGCGCCACGGGCGTGGCCTTCTCGCGGGACGCGGGCACCGGCGAAGACCTGTTCAACGGGGAATTCCTCATCAACGCCCAAGGCGAGGACGTGGTCGCCGGTGTGCGCACGCCGCAACAGATCTCCCGCCTGGGCTCCCAGCGCTGGGCGCAACTGGCACTGGTCAACGAAGAGGAGCGGCGCTCGCAGTTTCCGTCGCTCGAAGAACTCATGCCGGACATCTACCAGCAGCTGCTGAAGGCCGAAACGCTGCTGGAGAACCACTTCCGCGACATGCAGGACATGGAGTTCACCATCCAGGAGGGCAAGCTCTGGATGCTGCAGACCCGCAACGGTAAGCGCACGGGCGCAGCCATGGTGCGCATTGCCGTGGAAATGCTGAAGCAGGGCATGATCGACGAGAAGACCGCCCTGTTGCGCGTGGCGCCCGAGCGCCTGAACGAGCTGTTGCACCCGGTGTTTGACACCCATGCGGTCAAGGCCGCCAAGGTCATCGCGCGCGGTCTGCCGGCCTCGCCGGGCGCGGCGACGGGGCAGATCGTGTTCTTTGCCGACGAAGCCGAGGAGTGGGTCAAGCAAGGCAAGGTGGTGATCCTGGTGCGTCTGGAGACTTCGCCCGAAGACCTGCGCGGCATGAGCGTGGCCCAGGGCATCCTGACAGCACGCGGCGGCATGACCTCCCACGCGGCGGTGGTGGCGCGCGGCATGGGCAAGTGCTGCATTTCCGGCGCGGGCGCTGTGCATGTGGACTACAAGGCACGCGCCATGACCATCGGTGATACGGTCTACCAGGAGGGCGACTGGCTGTCGCTGGATGGCTCGACCGGCGAAGTCTTCGAGGGCCGTATTCCCACCGTCGAGGCCGGTTTGAGCGGCGATTTCGGCGCCCTGATGGCGCTGACCGACAAGTACAAGCGTTTGCATGTGCGCGCCAATGCCGACACGCCGGATGACGCCAAGGTGGCGCGCAACTTTGGTGCCACGGGCATCGGCCTGTGCCGCACCGAGCACATGTTCTTTGCCGGCGACCGGATTCTGGCGGTGCGCGAGATGATCCTGGCCAACGATGAAGCCGGCCGCCGCAAGGCCCTTGCCAAGCTGCTGCCGATGCAGCGCGGCGACTTCGAAGGCATGTTCCGCGAGATGAACGGCCTGCCCGTCACCATCCGCCTGCTGGACCCGCCCCTGCATGAATTCATTCCGCACGATGAGGCCGGTCAGCGCACCATGGCCAACGAGATGGGCGTGCCCCTGGGCAAGATCAAGATGCGGGTCGAGGAACTGCACGAGTTCAACCCGATGATGGGGCACCGTGGCTGCCGTTTGGGCATCAGCTATCCGGAGATCACCGAAATGCAGGCGCGCGCCGTGATCGAAGCGGCCCTCAACATGAAGGCCCGGGGCTTTGAAGTCAAGGCCGAGATCATGGTGCCGCTGGTCGGCACGGTGCGCGAATTCGACGCCCAGGCAAAGGTTATCCGCCAGACCGCCGCCGCCGTGTTTGCCGAGCGCGGCGAGCAACTGGAGTACCTGCTGGGAACGATGATCGAGACGCCGCGGGCCGCGGTGATCGCGGACAGCATCGCCCGACAGGCCGAGTTCTTCTCGTTCGGCACCAACGACCTGACCCAGATGACCCTGGGCTTTTCGCGCGACGACGCGGGCAAATTCCTGCCGGACTATCTGCGCAAAGGCATCTACGAGCACGACCCGTTCCGCTCAATCGACCAGAAGGGGGTCGGCGCGCTGGTCGAGATGGCCGTGCGCAAGGGCCAGCAGGCCCGGCCGGGCATCGAAACCGGCGTCTGCGGCGAACATGGCGGCGACCCGGCGTCGGTCGAGTTCTTCCATGGTGCCGGGCTCGACTACGTCAGCTGCTCACCGTTTCGGGTGCCGATCGCGCGCCTGGCGGCCGCCCAGGCGGCGATCAGGGAGTGAGCCGCGCCGCAAGGTGCCCAGCAGGTGCTGGGAGTCCGTGACACTCTTGCACTGAATCCGCCGTCTCGCCATGCGCAGTACCAGTCTTGCCCTTCTTGTCGCCTGCGTTGCTGGCTGTGCCACGCTGACCCAGGATTCGTTGCTTGACCAACGCTTCGGACCGGCAGACCCGAGCCGATTTGACCGCCCGGCGACACCGCCGCCAGGCGGCGTGTCCTACCAGCGCGACGTGCGCCCGGTGCTCGAGAACCGTTGCGTGGTCTGCCACGGCTGCTATGACGCACCCTGCCAGCTCAAGCTCGGTTCCTGGGAGGGCATCGCACGGGGGGCCACGAAGGCGCTGGTCTACGATGGCACTCGCCTGCTTGAGGCTCCGCCCACGCGCCTGTTCGTGGATGCACAGCTGCCCTCGCAGTGGCGGCAGAAGGATTTCCATCCGGTCCTGAATGAGCGCACGCCCACGCCCGAGAACAACCTCGCGGCCAGCGTGCTGTACCGCAGCCTCGCGCTCAAGAAGGCGCACCCCTTGCCGGATGAACCTGTGCTGTCAGGCGCGTTCGATTTCTCGCTGGACCGAGCCCAGACTTGCGCGCGGCTCGGCGAGTTCGACGCCTACGAGCGCGACCATCCGCTGGCCGGCATGCCCTATGGCCTGCCGGGCCTCGCACCGCGCGAGCTCGATGTGGTGACACGCTGGCTCGCCACCGGCGCACCCTTTGACGCCGCGCCAGCACCGCCGGCCCATGTGGCACGCCAGGTGAAGGACTGGGAGCAGTTCCTCAACGGCAGTTCGCTCAAGGAGCAGCTCATGAGCCGCTACCTCTACGAGCACCTGTTCCTGGGTCATCTGGTGTTCGAGGACGATGCGCACCATCAGTCCTTCCGCCTCGTCCGCTCGACCACCGCGCCCGGCAAGCCAGTGGTTCCGGTGGCCACCCGCCGCCCCTACGAAGACCCCGGCGTGGCTCGTGTTTACTACCGCCTGGAGCCCGAACGTGAGACCATCCTGGCCAAGACCCACATGCCCTACCGGCTGTCCGCGCAGCGCATGGCGAAGTACCGTGGCTGGTTCCTCGATCCGGCCTACGTGGTCCAGGCCCTGCCGTCGTACGGCGATGAGCAGGCGTCCAACCCGTTCCTGACCTTTGCGGCAATCCCGCCCGAGTCGCGCTACCGCTTTCTGCTGAACGAGGCCGAGTTCTTCATCATGAACTTCATCAAGGGGCCGGTGTGCCGCGGCCAGATGGCGCTCGATGTGATCCAGGACCGGTTCTGGGTCTTCTTCATGGATCCGAAGAGCGGCTCAGGGGCCGCGGATGCCGAACTGGCCGCCCGTCTGGCCAGCAAGATGCGCCTGCCCGCCTCCTACGGCAGCGACTCGCCGGCGCTGTTCGCCTGGCTCGAAATGGCCCGCCAGGAAAGCGACTTCCTGGCCGCCAAGAATGCGCTTCTCACGCAACGCTATGGCGGCGCGCAGAAGGTCGACCTGCCGCTGATCTGGGACGGCGACGGGCGCAACCCGAACGCCGCATTGACCGTGTTCCGCCATTTCGACAGTGCTTCGGTCGTCAAGGGCCTGGTGGGGGAGCCGCCCGAGACGGCATGGGTCATCGGCTACCCGCTGTTCGAGCGCATCTATTACCTGCTGGTGGCCGGCTACGACCCCTACGGCAACATCGGGCATCAGCTCAACAGCCGCCTGTACATGGACTTTCTGCGCATGGAAGGCGAAAGCAACTTCCTGACCTTCCTGCCCAAGGCCACGCGCGGCCCCATCCGCGACCGCTGGTACCGGGGTGCAAGCGACAGCGTCAAGGCGTACATCGATGGCAGCAAGAACCCGCTGGATGCCGAGTCCGGCATTGCCTTCCGCAGCAATGACCCGCAAGCCGAGCTTTACGGCATGCTCAGCCGTCGGCTAAGCCCGGTTCTGGAGCAACGATTCGACCTGGCCACGGTGTCGGATGTGGGGCTGCGCCAGCCCTTGCAGACGCTTTCTCGCATCCGCGGCGCCAGCCTGGCGTGGCTGCCCGAAGCCACGGTGCTGCGCGTGGACGATCCGCCGCGGCCACCCCGGTACTTCAGCCTGCTTCGCAACACCGCCCACAGCAATGTCACGCACCTGATGAAGGAGAAGGCCGAGCTGTTGCCGGCGGAAAACACGCTGACGGTGGTGCCCGGCTTCATTGGCGCCTACCCGAATGCGATCTACCGCGCCACGACCGCACAGCTGCCGGATTTCGCGCGCGCCATCCAGGGGCTGGCCTCGGAAGCCGACTACCGTGCTCTGGCCAGCCGGTTCGCGATCCGGCGCACCCACCCCGGCTTCTGGGCCGCCAGCGATGCGTTGATGCAGGCCTACGCGCAATGGTCGCCGCTTGAAGCCGGCCTGCTGGACTACAACCGGCTGGAAAACCGCTGAACGGCCCTGCTGCAGCAGGCCCCTGCGGGTTCGACCGGGTGGTCCCGACCCTGAACGGGCCGCTATGATCCGCCACACCCGCCGAAGCCAACCCTGAGAACTGTTCAACTGCCATGTCCGGACACCCTGCGACGCCCGATAAGATGCCATCGCCGGCACCGGCAGCCGCATCGGCCTCAGGGACCGATGGAAGTCATACCGCCACCGGTGCGGTGGTCGAAACCGTCCTGACCGAAGCACTGCCGGTGCCCGACATGGTGTTTGGCGGCGGCATGCTGGTGCTGGTCATCATGTTTCATGCCTTCTGGATCCGCCTCATCACGAGCAGTTTCCTCAAGCGTTCAAAGAGCGCCGGCGCCCACGCCGGGCTTTGGCGCGCCGACCTGTTGTTTGCCGCAACCGTGGTGGCTCTTTTGAGTTTGCACATGGCCGAGGTCTTCGTCTGGTCGGTCGCGCTGGTCTTCGGCAACATTGTGGAAGGATGGGCGCGGGCCAGCTACTTTGCGGCCAATTGCTACACCGCGCTGGGCGAGCCCTTCTCGCTCCCCCATGCCTGGCGCCTGTTGCCCCCGATCATCGCGATCTCCGGCATCTTTACCTTTGCCTGGACCGCCAGCGTGCTGGTGAATTTTGTCGCGCGCTACAACGATCTGCGCGCCGAAACCATGGCCCGGCGAGAAAAGAGCAGCAAGCCAAAAGAGTAGGGACGATGAAACCCGTGATCCTGCCAATCGCAGACCAGGAAGTGTGCCCGGTTGATCATCCCTGGCGATCCCCCTTCATCGCCCTGCCGCACCGACGCGGACCTGTTTTCAGGCGCCCCGCGCTGTGGTACGGTAAGGTTTTCGTTCATTCATTCAGTTGATCTGAGGAACCGTCATGTCGAAGGAAAGACCTGCCATCGGAGCCAACGGGCTCCCCCTTCCCATCCTGCCGCCTGAGCGTGACGTGCGCGTCTGGGCCAAGCTGACCCGCGTCGTGGTCTACACGCCCGGCTTTCTGGCGCTGTTGCTGCTCAAGGTGGGCGAGCCCACCGGCTTTGGCATCACGGTGGAGTTGCTGATGCTGGCCAGCACGGCCGCCATCGTGGCTGGCCTGTTCATCGGTACGCAATCGAACGAGGCGGGCGCCGACCATTCCTCTCGGGTGGCCGCGTGGAGCGGTGGTCTGGTGCTCGAACTGCTGTGCGCCGTGCCGATCCTGTGCGCCGTGCCGGGCCTGTTTCATGAGTTGGCCAACAGCAAGTTGCTGCACAGCGCGGCGCCGGGCGCCGTGGCCGTTCCGTTGGGCATCACCGAACTGCTGCCGGCGGTCGCAATCCTGCCGTTCATGCTGTACCAGCTCGCCGGGTTTGGCACGCTTCACTATGTGGTGTCCAAGCCCGTCAACTGGGTACTGAATATCGGCATCCTCGGTCTGATCCTGGGCAGCACCGCCGCCAACCGCATGGGCGCGTTCACCGTGGAAAAGGCGCTGGTCGCCACGCTGGTCATCGCCATGGCGCTGGTCGTTTTCTATGGCGTCATGAAACTGCGCCAGATGCAGATCGAATTTGACGCCAACGCCCCGCAGAAGCCGCCCAAGGAAGCCAAGTAGCGAAGTCACTTTGATATCCCATCGGCGGGGGGACCCAGACACCCGGTACGCCGGGGTCTGATGTCACCCGCGCGACGGATTGGCGGGTAAACCCGGCTCTTGCCCGTCTCTTTTTCGCGCTTGCAGATTCCGGCGGCTTGGATTGCGTCAGGCCAGCCGTTGCCGTTGTCACGCCCCACCCTCGGTAGCGGGGGCCACCCATAGCTGCAAGATCACCAGGCGCACACTGATCTTGGACAAAGGCGAAACCGACAAGGCGTTGGTCACAGCGTTCTGGCCAAATCGGCTCCATGACCGCCAATTTGAGTCGAGACCTAATTGGACACCTCAAGGGGCCTTCGGGCCTCTTTTTCGTGGCAGCCACAACGATCGAGCGCCAGCGCACAGACGGGGGAATGGGGGAGCCGTAGATTGCAACTCCCATCTACCTTCGGAGTGCCGTCATGATCCCTGAATTCTCAATGTCCCGATCAATGTCTGTGTTGGGTTTTGCAGCGCTTGTCCTGGTGGCGGGCTCTGCCCATTCGCAGAGTGCCGAATACCGCCGCGGCTACGACCAAGGCTATCGGGATGGCGCCGCTGCGGCGGGAAACCAGAGCCCGTATCCCAACGGGATGGGGCAGATCACCATTTCGAGCGCCTTGTACGGCATTCGCGGAGCCCGTTGCGATGCACGCGACAGCCTGCAGGCGCTGGTTGCGGGAAAAAGGCGTATCGATGTCAAGGTGGACAACGACCTGTGCGGCGATCCGGCGCCCAATCAGGCCAACAAGCAGATGACCGTGACCTACAGTTGTGGCAACGGCTCGGAGCGGCGTGTCAGCGGCCCAGAGGGCAGCATCCTCACCATCGGCTGCCGGTAGGTGGTCCAATGGACGTGCGCTGGACGTGCAGCGCACGTCCAGTCGGGTGAGGGGCATCGGGCCATGGGTTGGCAATTGCCTGGTGCCGCCATGGCGTAGCGCTGGGTTGAGCGAAAATCGCCCCCACCAACCACGGCCCCGCCCACCGCACCCTGCCATGAAAATCGAAAAAGACACCGTCGTCACCCTGCGCTACAAGGTTTCCGACCTTCAGGGCAAGCTGATCGAGGAAGCCAAGGAGCCCTCGGCCTACCTGCACGGCGGCTACGGCAACACGCTGGCGGGCATCGAGGCCGCGCTGCAGGGCCAGGAGGCCGGCTACCAGATCACGCTGCAGCTGCAGCCGGCCGATGCCTTCGGCGAACGCGACGAGGGTTTGTTGCAGACCATTTCGCGCAAGGATTTTCCGCCGGGCGTGAAGGTCGGCGGCCAGCTGATGGGCCGCGACGCCGAAGGCCACGAACAGGCTTTTACGGTGATGAAGATCAAGGGCGACACCGTGTTCCTGGACGGCAACCACCCTTTGGCCGGCAAGGCGCTGCGCTTCAGCCTGAAGGTGCTCGAGGTCCGCGCGGCCACTCCGGAAGAAGTCACGCACAAGCACGCCCACGGCGCGCACGGGCATCACCACTGAGGCGCCCCGGCGGCGTCACGCTCAGGCCAGCAGCTGCACATTGCCCCCCGCCGCCGTCGTGTTGACCGTCACGGTTTGCTCGGCGCAGAAGCGCATCAGGTAGTTCGGCCCGCCCGCCTTCGGGCCAGTGCCGCTCAGGCCCTCGCCACCGAAGGGCTGCACGCCCACCACCGCACCGATCATGTTGCGGTTGATGTAGACGTTGCCCACCCGGGCGGCGTGCGCCATGGCCTGGGCGCGGCTGTCAATGCGGGTCTGGATGCCCAGCGTGAGGCCATAGCCCAGCGCATTGATCTGCCCGATGACCGCCAGCGGGTCGCCACTCCAGCGCACGATATGCAGCACCGGGCCGAAGATTTCCTGCTGCACGCTGGCAATCGAGGGCACTTCGAAGGCCGCAGGTGGTATTATATTCATAGCATCTGGTGACCATTTTGCGCTGGGAATGAGGCATTTTGACTCTGAATTCAGCCGTTGCAGGTGCTTGCGGATGCCCTCGAAGGCCTCGCGATCGATCACCGGGCCGACATCGGTCGCCAGCTCGGCCGGGTCGCCCGCCACCAGCTCCTTCGCCGCACCCTGGATCATCTCGATCACGCCGTCGGCGATGCCTTCGTGCAGGCACAGCAGGCGCAGCGCCGAGCAGCGTTGGCCGGCCGAGCGGAAGGCGCTCTGCACCACCGCGTCCACCACCTGCTCGGGCAGCGCGGTGCTGTCGACCACCATGGCGTTGATACCGCCGGTCTCGGCGATCAGCGGCACGATGGGCCCGTCCTTGGCCGCCAGCGCGCGGTTGATCAGCCGCGCCACGGCGGTGGAGCCGGTGAAGGCCACACCCGCGATGCCCGGCAGCGCCACCAGCGCCGCGCCCACTGTCTCGCCGGGACCGTGCAAGAGTTGCACCGCGTCACCCGGCACGCCGGCGGCATACAGCAGACGCACGGCCTCCGCCGCCACACCCGGCGTCTGCTCGGCCGGCTTGGCCAGCACGGTGTTGCCGGTGGCCAGCGCCGCCGCCACTTGCCCCATGAAGATCGCCAGCGGAAAGTTCCACGGGCTGATGCAGACCCAGACGCCGCGCCCGCCCAGGTGCAATTCGTTGCTCTCCCCGGTGGGGCCGGGCAGGGCCACCGGCGCCTGGAGGCGTTCGGCCTCGGCCGCGTAGTAGCGCAGGAAGTCCACCGCCTCGCGCACCTCGGCCACCGCGTCGCCCCAGGTCTTGAAGGCTTCCCTGACCAGCAGCGCGCAGAAGCGGGGCAGTTGCTGCTGCAGCGCATCGGCCGCGCGGCGCAGGGCGGCAGCGCGCTCGGCAACCGGCACCTTGCTCCATTGTTGATAGCAAACTTGCGCCAGATCACGCTGGGATGGTGCCGTTTTGACGTCAAACTCGGCCACGACAGGCACCTGAACCGTGTCCAGCGCCTGCAGCAGCGGCGCACGCATGGCCGCCACCGCCAGATCCAGCCCGGCGCTGTTCCTGCGGCCCGGGCCGAAGAGGTCCGGCGGCAGCGGCAAAGACGGGTTCGGCGCCAGGTGCAAGGGCGACACCAGCAGCTCGTCCAGCGCGACCGACGCATCGGCCAGCTGGTGCACGAAGGACGAATTGGCGCCGTTCTCCAGCAGCCGGCGCACGAGGTAGGCGAGCAGGTCGCGGTGCGCACCCACCGGCGCGTAGACCCGGCAAGCCACCAGCGGGTTCTTCAGCACCTCGCGGTAGGTGCCCTCGCTCATGCCGTGCAGGCGTTGCAGCTCGAAGCGGGGTGATGCGCCCTGGAACGAGGTCGAATCGGGATCGGAGCCTGGGTGGGAGGCCGCGCGCTCGGCTCCGTGTCCCCCGCCCGCTTCGCGGGCTCCTCCTTGACCTGCGCCGAACGCGCGGCCTCCCACCCCCCCATTACCGCCTGACGCATCAACCCCCGCCGGCCGGGCCGCCATCTGCAGGATGGCCGCGATGGTGCCCGCGTTGTGGGTGGCGAACTGCGGGTAGATGGCGTCGGGCGCGGCCAGCAGCGCGCGGGCGCAGGCCAGGTAGCTCACGTCGGTGTGGTGCTTGTGGGTGAAGACCGGGTAGTGCGGCAGGCCCAGCTCCTGGGCGCGCTTGATCTCGGCATCCCAGTAGGCGCCCTTGACCAGGCGGCACATGAAGCGCAGCCGGTACCGGCGCGCCAGCCCAATGATGTGCTCGATCAGCGGCAGCGCGCGCGTCTGGTAGGCCTGCAGCGCCAGGCCGAAGCCGCGCCACTGCGGAAAGTGCTGCGCCACCTGCGCCACCAACGCCTCGAACACGTCGAGCGACAGCTCCAGCCGGTCCACCTCCTCGGCGTCGATCGTCAGCCCGACGTTGGCGCGCGCAGCCCGCTCGCACAGGCTCCAGACCCTCGGCACCAGCTCGCGCATCACCCGGGCATGCTGCGCCGCCTCGTAGCGCGGGTGCAGCGCGCTCAATTTGATGGAAATCCCGTCTTTTTGCTCGATTCCCAGCGTCGGATGGTCAGAAGATGCTATTTTTTGAATAGCATTCTGGTAGCTCGCCAAGTGTTGCAGTGCATCCGCATCGGTGCGGGCGCCCTCGCCCAGCATGTCATAGCTGTAGCTGAGATTCGGCTGCCGGCGGCGCGCGCCATCGGCCTCGGCCATGCCTTCCTCAATGGTCTGGCCCAGCACGAACTGGCGGCCCAGCAGCTGCACGGCACGCAGCGTGGCGGCCACCACGGTGCGCGCGCCCAGCCGCGCCACGAGGCCAGGCTCCTGCGCGGCCTGAGCACCTCCGGGGGTGCCCGGCAGGAATTTCTTGGACAAGGCAATCGCACTGGACGACAGCCGGGCCAGCGTGGAATCGCCTGCGGCATCGAAGTCGGCGCGGCCCAGCTGGTCCGCCGTCAGGGCAATGGCGGTTTCTGCATCGGGCACACGCAGCAGGGCTTCCGCCAGGCGCATCAGGGCCAGGCCTTCGGCGCTGGAAATCGGGTATTCCTTGAGCAGGCTGTCCACCGCCCAGAAGGGCGGCGGTTGGTCGCGCACGGCCTGCACCCAAGGTGCGGCCACGCGGGCGGCCGCGACCCAGTCCAGCGCGCCGTGCAGCGCGGCCAGGCTGTCGGCCACGACCTCGGCCTCCGGGCGATAGGGAAAGGGCAGGCGATCGGCGTCAGGGGTGGCGGCCGCCGGCGTGGGCGTGGCATCGGTCATCGAAAACTCCATGGCAACTGGTGAATATCGCCATGGTTGATCGACTCGTGATGAGTTTCACGCTAAATTTGCGTTACTTCACCGATTTTTTCACTATCTATGGCCGAATCACTCTGGGGCATCGACCGCATCGACCAGCGCATCCTCAGCGCCTTGCAAGCCGATGCACGGATTTCCAACCTGAAGCTGGCCGAGGCGGTGGCGCTGTCGCCCACGGCCGTGCTCGCGCGGGTGCAACGCCTCACGCGCGAGGGCTACATCCTGGGCTACGAGGCGCGCCTGAACCCGCTCAAGCTCGGACGCGGCATGATGGTGTTCGTGGAGGTGCTGCTGGACCGCACCACGCCCAACGTGTTCGAGCAGTTCAAGGCGGCGGTGCAGGCGCAGGAGGCCATCCTGGAGTGCCACATGGTGGCCGGCGGTTTTGACTACCTCCTCAAGACGCGCATGGCCGACATGGCGGCCTACCGCGAATTTGCCGGCACCGTGCTGTGGCAACTGCCGGGTGTGCGCGAAACGCGCACCTACGCCGTGATGGAAGAGGTGAAAAACAGCACGCGCCTGCCGCTGTAGCCTGGCAGGCTCAGGCGCACAATGGCGATTTTTCAGGAGGATTCCGCCATGAGACTGTGTCTGATCCTGGCCGTCGCGCCGGTGGCCCTGGCCTGCATGGGCGCCAGCGCACAGACCATGAAACCCGGCCTGTGGGAGCACAGCTTCACGATGAAGAGCCAGAGCGGCAAGATGGAACAGGGCATGGCCGAACTGCAGAAGCAGATCGCTGCGATGCCCCCCGAGAAGCGCAAGCAGATGGAGCAGATGATGGCCCAGAGCGGTGTGGCCATGGGCTCCAAGGTCAACGTCGTGAAGGTCTGCGTCACGCCCGAGGATGCCGCGCGCATGGACATGCCGAAGTTCAACGACCAGTGCAAGCAGGAAGTCATCAAGCGCAGCGCCAGCACGATGCAGTTCAAGTTCACCTGCGCCGGCCAGCCCCCCACCAGCGGCGAAGGCGAGGTGACCTTCAGCAGCCCCACGGCCTACACCAGCAAGTCCATCGTCAACACCAGCGTCGAGGGCAAGCCCGAACGCATGACCATGGACCAGTCGGGCAAATGGCTCGCCGCCGACTGCGGCGCCGTGAAACCGATCAAGCGCTGATCGCGGCCGCAGTTGCACCCGGCAGGGAGCAAGACGGATCAGGTTTATCCGGGTGTATCCGCCAGGAAACTCCGGATCACGCGGTTCACCTCAACGGCGTTGCGCCGTGTCACCCAATGGCCGGCGCCCTCGATGCGGTGGACGCGCAGGTCGCTCACGTGCTGCTCCAGCCCCTCCAGCAACACCGGGCGCAGCGCCACGTCGCCCGTGCCCCAGATGACCTGCGTGCGCACCTTGACCTGGAAGTCGGCCGGATCGAGCAGGGCCGCCACGGCCGCCATCCGGCCCGGCGCATCCGGCGTGTCGGGGTGCAGCGGAGAGGCCCGGTAGTAGTTGCATCCGCCGGCCAGGCCGTGCGCCCAGCATCCCCGGTAGGCCTGAAGCTCCTCATCGCTCAGCTCGCCCAGCAAATCACGCAGCCAGGCATGGCCGTCTTTTGCCAGGAGGCTCTCGGAACCGGGCAGGCGCAGCACGTTCATGTAGGCGCCGGCCGCCTGCTGGCCTGTGTCCGAGGCCAGCGCCTTCGCGAAGAGGATCGTGTGCGGCGCATTGAGCACCACGAAGTTCTGCATCAGTTCCGGGTGTTGCGCCGCCAGGCTCCAGGCCACCGCACCACCCCAGTCGTGGGCGATCACGGCGAACACCGGCGCGCCCAGCGCCTGGATCACGCCTCTCAGGTCGGCCACCAGCAGATGGGGTTTGTAAGCGCTGACATCCAACGGCTGCGAGGACAGGTTGAAACCCCGCAGATCGATCGCGATACAGCGGAAATCGGCTGAAAACTCCGCGAGTTGCCGGCGCCACGTGTACCAGAACTCGGGAAAACCGTGCACGAACAGCAACACCGGCGCGCGCGCCGGGCCACAGGCCTTTGCATGCAGCCGAATGCCCTCGGCGGTGTCGAAGTACAGGGTCTCAAGCGCGAGGTCGTTGGCCATGGGTACGGGATGAAGTTTGCATGAGGCCCGGTTCAGGCCCTAGAAGCGCCGGCTGACGTCGATCTGTTGGGACCCGGCCGGCAGGCTGATGAAATCACCATCGGCTCCCACTCGAATCGGTCCCCCGAAGATGTCAGGTGCGCCCCCCAGAAAGGCTTTCTCCATCCCTGGCAAGGGCAGCGGCGGCGCGATGTGGCTGAGCAGCAGGTAGCGGACCTTCGCATCGCGCGCAATCTCGGCGGCCTGCTCGGGGGTGGTGTGGTAATCGATGATGTCGGCCATGAGCTTCTTCACGTTGAGGCGCCCCGCGGCGGCGGCGCCCTGGCCCAGAAGGTCGACCATCTTCGGCGAAAGGGCCTCGTGCACCAGCAGATCGACACCGGTGGCCTCGCGCTGCACCGCAGCGGACTTCGTCGTGTCACCGCTGAGCACCACACTGCGGCCCTTGTAGGTGATGCGATAGCCGACGGCAGGGTGTACCGGTTTGTGATCGACGGCAAAGGCGCTGATTTCAAGATCGCCACCCTTGATCAGCACCACGTGCCCTTCGGGTGGCACGGTGAACGGCTTCGCAACCGCACCGAAACCCTCCGCGTGCACCGTCTGTTCGCCGTGATGGGCGACGCGGTAGTGGCGGTCCTGCTCATAGGCCTGCATGAAGCCCGCCACCACTTTTTCAACGCCCGATGGTCCATACAGCGGGACCGGTGCGGCGTTGCCCGTCGACACCCAGCGCTGCATCAGCAGCTCACCCAGGCCATCGATATGGTCGGAGTGGAAATGGGTCAGGAAGATCGCCTCGATACGGCCATGGACGAAGCCCAACTTGCCGATGTTGCGGCTGCTGCCATTGCCGGTGTCGAACACGAACAGTCGCCGGCCGGCCACGACCACGGTGCAGGCGCCCAGGCGCCGGTCGTCGGGCATCGGCGAGCCCGCACCGCACAGCCCGACATGCAGGCCGTCCGGCAAATCATTCAGGGTGTCGGCGGCCAGGCGACTGGCGGCGACGCGCTGGGCCACGGCCATGCTGAGCGGCGCGCGAAACGCATAGGCCGCAGCGCCAATGACAACGGCTGCAGCGACGATCAAGAGGGCGAAACGACGGAGGTTCATGGATGTCTCTCTATGAAAAACGTTCAGACGCCGAACGTGCGGGCCAGCCGTACGAAGAGCCCGGGATCCAGGACGCGACGCAGCGCAGCCGGGGCCGGCGCGCCTCAGTGCAAGTGGCCGCGATCACGCGACGACTGCACGCCGCCAAGGCAATGGTGCCATCGCGGCCGATCCCGGTGCCCGTGCCCGTGCCCGTGCCCGTGATGAGTAGCGTCTTTGACATGTCAGGTTCTCAGGAGTGACTGCGGGGCTTGCTGAAGACCTTCTTCCGCATCACGACGGCTTGCCCAGCAGGGCGTCCTTGAGCCTCGGATCCGCGGGGTTCTTGCCGACCCACATGGCCAGCAGCCCGTTCATCAGCTCGCTTTCCCTGAACGGCTGGCCCTGCGGCTGGCCTTTGAAGGCAATGACCGTGCCGCTCCCGGGGATCCAGTCGATCGTCAACGTGTCTCCCGCCAGGAATTTCCTCTGCGCGGCAATCAGTTGGCTCATCCGGGCGAGCGCCGGCGCCAGTTTCGCCACCTCGTCCGCACCCGTGTTGTCCGCAAAGCCCTTCATGAATTGTTTGCTGAACTCCTGGCTGTCGACGTCGCGCAGAAACGTGAGACTCATGCGCTTGGGGCCCGGTGCGGCGAAGACCTCTTCGGGCGTGGCCACTTTCTTGCCCAGGTACAGGCCGGCGACCAGGACCTTGAAGATGGCCTTGTAGCGGATCCCGGCGCCATTGAGCTGAAGCCGGCTGCCGCTGATATCGATCGCCTCTTCGAGTTTGACGCCCGAGATCTCCACTGGGGCGGCCATCGCACTCACAGTGAGCACCCAGCACACCAGCGCGGCGATGCAATTCCTGACTTTCATCTTGGGATGACTCCTTTGACGGTTATTGAACAAACACCCGCGCAAGCCGGCCCATTGACGACCAGTAGAAGTCTCGCCCCCAGCCCACGCTCGGAAACACCACACCCTGGTTGAGGCCGCCGGTGCGCGCGCGCGCCAACTCCTTACCCGATTCGATGGCCAGCACCACCACTTCCTCAGCATGCCTTCGGTAGTCGTTGATGACGACTTCGCCGGTATCCGGGTACAGGATCATGTGGCTGGCGCAGCCGAAAGGCGTCTTCTCCCACAGCGGTGTCAGCGTCGCGCCTTGCGCGTCAAAGCGCCAGGCACGCAGGTAGCGGTTGGCCGAATCGTAGGCCAGCACGATGCGGCGTTTCAGGTCGACCAGGGGCGGGTTGGTGATGCTGCCCCCCACCATGCCGCTGACGGTCAGGATCTGATGGTCACGCGCATCACTCAGCGACACGCGGATCAGCCGGTTCGGTGTAGGGTTGAGGCCCGAGCCGATCATCTTGATCACGTAGTTGTGCCGGCCGTTGTCCATGAACCAGGCGTTCTGGCCGTCGAGCACCACGTCCCAGCCATAGGTCTGGCTGGTCGTTCCGACGTAGTCGAATCGCCAGTCGTCGTCGAAGACCAGCGTCTGCGCAACGGCGTCCCAGTGGTAGCGAAAGATCGAACGAACCCCCACGACATAGACCGTGTTGCCGATGGCGCCCAGGCGCGCGATCGACGGCTCCGGGCAGTCCCTGTCCGGACACGCTGGTTGCAGGGTCTCGGCGTCGATCACCGTCAGGCGCGCAGGCGTCCGGTCCGACAGGTTCTTGGTGACGATCAGCCCGTTGTCGAGGATCACGAAGGAGTTGTAGGGCTGATCGACCGGGAGCCGGAGCGACGCCAGCGGCACACAGGCCCGGCTGAGCCGGTGCGCCCAGCGCCCATACACGACATAGATATCGCCATCGCGGTGAATCGCCATGCCACCCGGCCACATGGGTCCGCCGGGCAGGCGCGGCGAACGGCGCAGGGTCTTCAGGGTGATCGGGTCGATCTGCTCGACGCGCGATGTGGTGGGAAACCCCAGTTTCGCGCGCAGGACCGAATGCGTCAACAGATAGACCTCGCCCGGGGCGCCGAGAACCGTCATGGTCGACATCCAGGTGTTGCGGGTCACGCAGCCCAGCTTGTCGCCAGCGCGCAGGCGCAATCCGTCTCCGCCACGGGGCGCCTGCAAGCGTGCCGGGCCCGCGTCTTCGCCCGGCCAGGGGCTGTCCAGGTAGCCGCCAGCCGTCATGCAGCGCGGCGCCGCCTGCGGATCACGACCCCGGCGACGATCAAGCCGATGAGGCCCGCCAGCACGGCCAGCGCCGTGTTTCGATAGGTGGGAATCCAGTAATTGATGAAGCTGTTGATCAGGACCTGCTTCACGGGGTTGTAGCCATCGGGCATGGGCAGAACGCCGTTGGCCTTTGCCCAGGCCGCGTACTCGGCCTGCATCGCGGCAAACTCCTGGGGGCGCTGTTTCTGCAGGTCACTCGTCTCGCCCGGGTCGGTGCGCAGGTCGTACAGGTGCCATTGCCCGTCGCCAATCGGCGGGTTGTTCAGCGCGATCTTCAGGTCGCCCTTGAACAGCGCCTTGTTGCCGGACAGTTCATAGCCCAGCGGCTCGTCTGCGGCACGCACGCGCATCGCTGGGTTGGCGAGAACCGGCAACAGGCTGTGCCCGGTGGGCGCCTCGATGGGCTGGCCCTGATAGCTTGCGCCGGGGCGCGCCACCTGCGCCACATCCAGCAGGGTTGGCAGGATGTCGGTCACGTGGGTCAACCCGTCGTGAATCTGGTTGTGGGCCGCGCCGGCGACGCCGCTGATGATCATGGGCGAACGGATGCCGCCCTCGCCGGAATAGAACTTGAACGTGTCCAACGGCGACGCTGATGCGCTGGACCAGGACGGCCCAGGCACCACGTAGGCACCCTTGCCGCCCAGGCGCTCCAGATCGCGGCTGTAGTTGAACCGAAGCCACAGGTCGGCCTCCTTGTAGTCCGAGCCCTCAGGGCCGTTATCAGACAGGAAGACAAACACCGTGTTGTCGTACTCGCCCGTGGATTTCAGGTAGGCGATCAGGCGCCCTACTTCATGGTCCAGCGATTCGGCCATCGCTGCGTAAACCTCCATGAGCCGCGCCTGGTACTGCCTGTCCTTGGCGCTCAGCGCGGCCCAGTCGCCCGTGGTGACCATCGTCACCATGGGCGTGTCCTTCGGGATCAGACCGAGTTCGACCGCCTTGTTGCGCCGGGCCTCGCGCAGCGCCGTCCAGCCAGCGTCGTAGCGGCCCTTGTACTTGTCGATGAAGGCCTGCGGCGCCTGCACCGGGACATGGTTGGCCTGGAAACCGACGTAGGCGAAGAAGGGCTTGCCGCTGGCCGCGCCGCTGCGGATGTAGTCGATGGTCTTGTCGACAAAGAAGGTGGACGAGAAGAATTCTTTGGGCATCACCGGCGGCTTGCCATCCTCGTACCAGTTGACCCGGGCGGAATGGGGCAGGTAGCGTTTTTCCGGCTCCCAGTTGTCCGAGCCGGTGTCGCCCATGATGAAGGATCGGTCGAAGCCACGCCGGTTGGGAAGGTTGTGCGGCTCATTGCCGACGTTCCACTTGCCGGCGATGTAGGTCCGGTAGCCGCCCGCCTGCAACAAGGTGCCCAGCGTGACCACGTTGGGCACGAGGGAACCGAGGTACCCCGGCTTGCCGAGGTGTTCGCCCGGCATGGTCTCGCGCAGGTTGCCATGGCCGTTACGGTGGTTGTCCACGCCTGTGAGCAACATGGATCGCGTCGGGGAGCACGATGCCGCAACGTGGAAGTTGGCGAAGCGCACCCCGCTGCGCGCCAGGGCGTCGAGATGAGGGGTCGCAATTTCACCCCCAAAGGCGCCGACATCGGTGAAGCCCCAGTCATCGGCGACCAGCACCACGATGTTCGGGCGTGCGTCAGTGGCGGCCTGCACATGGAGCGCAGCGCACAGTCCCAACATCAGGAACCAGAGCCGTTTCAGCATCATGCCGCCGCCCTCACCGTGTTCTTCGTCGTGTCGACCGGGAGTCGAGCCTAACGGCGCGACCTCAGCGGCCCGTGGTCCGCTTCTGTTCGTCGGCCAGCGGTTTCCAGTGCAGCAGGCCGAACAGCAGGGTCAGCAGCATGCTGACCGCCAGCGGGCCACGGTACAGGCGCACCTGCTTGAACATGACCACGATTTCCAGCGCATGGATCACCAGCAACACGAGCGCGATGTTCTGCATCGTGCCCGAAAGGCCAGGCGGCAGCAGCCCGGCGAGACCCGCCAGCGCCAGGACATAGACCGCCAGGCAGGCGGCTTTCAGTAGTGTGTTCATCTTTTCTCCTTGAATGGGTAGCGTATCGGGGTCTGAAGCGAGAGGGTCGCCCCGCAGCCCGGGTCCTGCTTGAGCAGCGCATCCTGCACGGCCCATAGGCGATCCTGACCCCAGACCGCAGTGTCTCCCACGCGAAACGAAGGGACGCCCCACAGACCCAGATCGAACATTTCTTTCCGGTTGGCCTCCGCCGTCGCGCGCCAGGCATCTTCCTTCAGGGCCCTGTGGGCCGCATCCCAGGACAGGCCCGCCCGCTCGACGATCCTGCGCAAGCCCCGGTCGCTGCCGGCGTCAATGCCCTCGGCCCGGACCCCATGCATGAAGGACAGCACATAGGCTTCAGCGCACCCCATCTGCTCGGCAATGGGAATCAGCGACAGGCCGCGTTCCGTCGGACGTCCGACCGGGTCGTTCAGCCGCCCGAAGGGAGTTCCCCTTGCATGGGCCTCGCGCGCGGCGTCAAGGCTGATGTAGGTTCGTTTCTCGCGCGGCACGGGCAAACCGCGCATGACCATCGGCAGGACGAAGCGCAGCCGCACCGGCGCTCCGGTGCGCCGTCCCAGTTCAAACACGCGCGGCGCCACGATCGCCGAGTAGGGACTGCGAAAGGAGAAGAAGAAATCGATGGGCAGCGGGCTGGCAAGGCTCACCGGCCCGCTCAGATCGGCGTCGGGCGGAAACATCAGGTCCTGAACGCCGAGGCGCTGGGCGCCGAGGTCCTGCAGGCGCCGCTCCAGATGGTGCAGCCGGTCGATGCCCCAATACCACTCGCCCGCATAGAAGAAGGTCGCGCCCAGGTAGTGCCCCAGTTGCTGCCGCAGTGCGTTGGAGGCGGCGACATGGGATGAGACGGCCGATGGGTCAACCGCGCGCAATGGCCCGCCGGACCGCCCCATGGAAAACAGGCTCGGAGGATCACTCCAGAGGCAGGTGGAGATCTCGCCCGCCGCTTCAATGAAAGTCCCGTCCTGAACGGCGGCCACCAGCAGGCGGGTTGCGGCTTCCACGGACTGATCCTGGGGTTGCCCCATCAGATCGTCAAACACAAGGTTCCAATGCCTCGCCAGCAATCTCGCGTCCTTGCGGCTGTAGGCAATCAATTTTTCACGCTCGGGCGCCGCGCTGTCTGGCGGTGGACCGACCACATGCGGGACAACATCAATGTCGTAGCGAGCGATGAGTTGGGGCAGGATGCCTGCGACCAGGGCGCTATAGGGATCGTCGACCTGGTGAAAGTAGTGAACCTGATGCGGCCGGGCCCCGGCGAGCCGTTCTCGTTCCGCCCTGGCGCGCAGTTTGAGCAGGCGCTCCCTGGCGAGAAGATGCTGGCTGATGACCGGCATCAACAAAGTCCTGATCGACATCAGACTCCTCGCGTCTGCCGCGCTTTGACCCGTCGCAGGAGCACGATGTTCTGTCCGGCGTGCACTGCAAGCTTGGTCATGACATGTCTCCGTTTTGGGGTTTGGCGCCAAGGACAGCGAACACCGTACACTTGTGTATCTAAATGCTCACTGTACCATTTTTCAAGACACATGTGTATGCCACCCGCCGGGTGCCCTGGCTTTCGGCTTTCGGCGTCTTGTTCCGCCGAAACCCCGGCAGGAAAACCACAGTCCGTTCGCAAAAAAAGCATGGGGACATTCTTTGATGTACGAGACCAATGAATCCTGAAAACAGGAAAAGAAAGCGCTCGGAGGCGCCTCGACTCACTCGAGATGACTGGCTGGACGCGGCATTTCAGGCGGTCGTGGACGGTGGCTTTGACAACGTGCGGGTCCTCGTGATCGCACAGACCCTGGGCGTGACGCGTGGTAGTTTCTACTGGCACTTCAACGACCACGCCGACCTTGTCAGCTCACTCATTGAGCGATGGCGCAAGCGCGAAGTCGAACTGGATCGCGCACTTCAACTCGATGCGACAGATGACCCCAAGGCGGATCTGGAGCATCTGCTGGAGGCGGCGCTGGCCCATGCCGGGGCCGATCTTGAAAACATGCGTTTCGAGCTGGCACTGCGCGGCCTGGGCCGGCGCGACCCGGTCGTCGCGAAGATGCTGGTCGAAGTCGATGCGGCCCGCATGGCCCTTTTCGAAGACAAATTCCTGCGACTGACGGATGACCCGAAGACCGCGGAAGAACTCGCCGTCCTGTTCTACCTGGCCATTGTCGGAAGCTATCAGGCCTTGAGCAGGCCCACCAGCCCGCCCCAGGCCAAGGACTATCGCAAGGGCATCATCACCGACTACCTGATCCGGCGACAGGTGAAAACATGAGGTCGGAAAGCTGGGCGCCGGCATCTCCCGCAATGCCAGCTATCCCCTCATGACAACCGTTCACGCGAAGGCGAAGTGCTCGTTATCCAGTTGCATGACCGAGCGGGTGGGGGCCAGCGCACCGGTACGGTGGGCATTGGCACGGGGCATCAGGCGCTCGAAGTAGAACTCCGCCGTCTGGACCTTGGAGCGGTAGAAGTCTTCGGACTCTTTGCCCTGCCCGCTGGCCAGTAGTTCTTCGGCCTTGGCGGCCTGCCCCGCCCAGTAGTAGCCCATCATCACGAAGCCGGAGTACATCAGGTAGTCCACACTCGCGGCGCCCACCACTTCGCGGTCCTTGGGAGCGCGCAACATGATGGCGGTGGTCAGCAGGTTCCATTCCGCTGCACGGGCGGCCAGGTTGCGCGCCATTGCACCCAAAGGGGTGCGCCTGAGCAGGTGGGGACGAGCGAACCTGACCATTTCCAGCGTGAAATCACGCACACACTTGCCCTTGGAGCCCATCAGCACCTTGCGGCCCAGCAGGTCCAGCGCCTGGATACCGGTGGTCCCTTCATAGAGCGTGGAGATACGCGCATCACGAACGATCTGCTCCATGCCGTGCTCCTTGATGTAGCCATGGCCGCCGAACACCTGCACGCCCAGGTTGGCCGCCTCCAGGCCCATTTCGGTCAGGAAGCCCTTGAGGATGGGGGTGTAGAAGCCGAGCTTGCTGTCAAAGGCCTTGTAGCCCTCCGCATCACCGGCGGCCGATGCGTTGAACATGTGATCGCCGATCTTCAGCGCGTCGTAGATCATGGCGCGACCGCCTTCCGCGATGGCCTTTTGCGTCAGCAGCATACGGCGCACATCGGGGTGCCAGATCAGCGCGTCGGCCTTGCTTTCGGGGTCTTTCTTGCCGGAGAGTGCCCTCATGGAGCGGCGGTCCTTGGCGTAAGGCAGCGCGCCCTGGAAGGCGGCCTCGGCATGGCAAACCCCTTGCACGGCCGTGCCCAGGCGGGCGGTGTTCATGAAGGTGAACATGGCTTCCAGGCCGCGGTTGGGCTCGAACACCATGAAGCCTTCGGCTTCGTCGAAGTTCAGCACGGCGGTGCTTGAGGCGCGGATGCCCATCTTGTGTTCGATGGAGCCGCAATTCACCGCGTTGCGCTCGCCCAGCGTCCCGTCGGCCTTGACCTTGAACTTGGGCACGACGAACAGAGAGATGCCCCGCGTGCCTTCGGGTGCGTCCGGCAGGCGCGCCAGCACGATATGAACGATGTTCTCGGTCAGATCGTGCTCGCCGGCGGAGATGAAGATCTTGGTGCCAGTGATCTTGTAGCTGCCGCCCTTCTGGGGCACGGCCCGGGTCTTGACCTGCGCCAGGTCGGTGCCGCACTGGGGTTCGGTCAGGCACATGGTGCCCGCCCATTCGCCGGAAACGAGCTTGGGGATGTACTGCGCCTTCTGTTTCTTCGAGCCGTACTGCATGAGGGTGTTGATGCAGCCCACGCTCAGGCCCGGGTACATGGCGAACGACCAGTTGGCCGTGCCCATCATTTCCGACTTGAACAGGTTCAGCGACATGGGCAGGCCCTGGCCACCGAACTCGGTGGGGAAAGACAGCCCTTGCCAGCCGCCCTCGACGAACTGCCGGTAGGCCTCCTTGAAGCCCTTGGGCGTGGTGACCGCGCCGTTGTCAAAGTGGCAGCCCTCGATGTCACCGGAGTGGTTCAGGGGGGCCAGCACGTCTTCGCACAGCTGGGCGGCACCGTCCAGAATGGCATCGACCATCTCCGGGTCGGCGTCCTTGCCATTGGGCAGGCTGGCGTAGTGTGCGGGGTAGTCCAGCACTTCGTTCATCAGAAAGCGCATGTCGCGCAGAGGGGCTTTGTATTGGGTCATGGTAATGGTCTCCAGTGACGTGAGGATCAGCGCTCGACAATGGCCACTACGCCCTGCCCACCTGCGGCGCAGATGGAGATGAGGCCGCGGCCGGTGCCTTTTTGCTCCAGCATCTTGGCCAGCGTGGCCACGATGCGCCCGCCGGTGGCGGCGAACGGGTGACCGGCTGCCAGCGAACTGCCGTTGACGTTGAGCTTGCTGCGGTTGATCTTGCCCAGGGGCTTGTCCAGACCCAGCTTTTCCTTGCAGAACGCCTTGTCTTCCCATGCCTTGAGCGTGCACAGCACCTGTGCGGCGAACGCTTCATGAATTTCGTAGTAGTCGAAGTCCTGCAGCTTCAGGCCGGCGCGCGCCAGCATGCGCGGCACAGCATAGGCCGGCGCCATCAGCAGGCCCTCTTTCTGCTCGAAGAAGTCCACCGCCGCCACTTCGCTGAAGCTCAGGTAAGCCAGCACTGGCAGGCCGCGCGCGGCGGCCCACTCTTCACTGGCCAGCAGCACGGCCGATGCACCGTCGGTCAGCGGCGTGGAGTTGCCGGGGGTCAGGGTGCCCTGCTCAGGGCGCACCTTCTTGTCGAAGCAGGGCTTGAGGCTGCGCAGCTTCTCGATGCTGAGGTCGGCGCGCAGGTTGTTGTCCCGGGCCACGCCCTTGAACGGCGTCATCAGGTCGTTGAAGAACCCGGCTTCATAGGCGCGCGCCAGGTTCTGGTGGCTCTTGAGCGCCAGTTCGTCCTGGTCCTCGCGGCTGATGTCCCATTCGGCGGCCATCTGTTCGGCATGCTCGCCCATTGACAGGCCGGTGCGTGGCTCGCCGTTTCGTGGCAGGGCCGGCTGGACCAGCATGGCGGGGCGCACCTTGGCCAGTGCGCTCAGGCGCTGGACGGTGGTCTTGGCACGGCTGGCCTCCAGCAGGATCTTGCGCAGCTTCTCGTTCAGCCCGACCGGCGCATCCGACGTGGTGTCCACGCCGCCGGCAATGCCACACTCGATGTGGCCCAGCGCGATCTTGTTGGCCACCAGCATGGCGGCTTCCAGGCCGGTGCCGCAGGCCTGCTGAATGTCGAACGCCGGCGTGTCGCGCGACAGCGTGGTCGAGAGGACCGATTCGCGCACCAGGTTGAAGTCGCGGGCGTGCTTCATCACGGCGCCGCCCACCACGTCGCCCAGGCGTTCGCCGTGCAGATTGAAACGGTCCACAAGCCCCTGGATCGTGGCCGTCAGCATCTCCTGGTTGGAGGCGGTGGCATACACGGTGTTGGAGCGGGCAAACGGAATTCGGTTGCCTCCGAGGATGGCCACGCGGCGAACGGTGGCGGGGTTCTGTGCTTTGGATGTAGTCATGGTGTTCTTTCGCGATGGATGGGTTTTCAGGCTGCGAAGGCGTAGCCGAGCTGCGCGCGCAGGTGCGGTTTGTCGCCCTTGGCATTGCGGACTTCGAAGATCGCGTTATGGGGAAAGGTGCCCTTCACCTGGCGCGTGGCCCACAGAGAGGCCCGACCGGGCAGGTACAGCGGAGTCTTGAATTCCACCGTCACCTCGGCCTGCCCGATCGGCTGGCGCGGCAACATGGCTGCCAGTGCGCGGGCCTTGGTCCACAGGCCGTGGGCAATGGCCTGGCGGAAGCCGAACAGCTTCGCCGACGGCGCGCTCAGGTGGATGGGATTCATGTCGCCGGACACCAGACCGTAGCGGCGGCCGATGTCGGCCGGCGCCGTGAAGCCGGCCTGGCACGACAAGTTCGCATCGCTGCTCAGGGCGCTGACGTAGGGCTTGCCCACCGGGTTCTTCACGCCGATGCGCAGCGCCGTCATGGTGCCATCCCACACCCGCTCACCCTCGCGAGAAATGGCGAACTCCAGCGTGAACACCTGGCCCTTCTCATGGGCCAGCAATTCGCCGGTGCGCATTTCGACGCGCAGCAGGTCGCCCACGCTGAGCTGGCGGTGCTGGTGGATGCGATTGGCCAGGTGCACCGTGCCCATGGCGGGCCAAGGGCAATGTTCGGAGGCAAAGAACTCCATGGCCAGCGGGAAAGTCAGCATCTGCGGGTACAGCACCGGCACGCCGGCTTCTGGCTTGAAGCCGCACACCTTGGCGTAGGCGGCCACCTGCGCGGCGTCGAGCGTCACGGCAGGACGCACGTAGGTCACCGGCTTGAGCGCCCTCACCACGCCGGGGCGCTTGCGGCTGGACAGCAGCGCGCCGGCGTACATCTGCGCGGCGTGCCTGGGCGTGGAAATCTCGATAGTGGTCATCGCGGTTTTCTTTCTTGTGGCCATCACGCCCCCATGATGCTTTGGCCGCAGACGCGCACCACGTTGCCCGTGATGCCAGCGGATGCGGGCGATGCAAACCAGCCAATGGCTTCGGCCACGTCCACCGGCAATCCCCCCTGGCTCATCGAGTTCATGCGGCGCCCGGCTTCGCGAATGGCGAAAGGCACCGCGGCGGTCATCTGCGTCTCGATGAAACCTGGCGCCACGGCATTGATGGTGATGCCCTTCGCCGCATACACCGGCGCATGACTCTGCACCATGCCCACCACTCCGGCCTTTGAAAAGGCGTAGTTGGTCTGCCCCATGTTGCCCGCAATGCCGGATATCGACGACACGCAGACGATGCGCCCACCAGCCTTCAAGGCGCCGGACGCCACCAGTGCGTCGTTGATGCGCTCCTGAGTGGAGAGGTTGACGTTGACCACCATCTGCCAGAAATGTTCTTTCATGTTGGCAATGGTCTTGTCGCGCGTGATGCCGGCGTTGTGCACCACCACGTCCCAGCCGCCATCGGCCAGGGCCGCATCGACCAGCGCCTGGGGCGCCTCGGCGGCCCCGATGTCCAGCGCCAGCGCCCTGCCTTTCACTTTCGCGGCGACCTCATCCAGACCCGCCTGCGCCTGCGGCACGTCCAGGCAGATCACGGTGGCGCCTTCACGGGCCATGACTTCGGCAATCGAGGCCCCGATGCCGCGCGATGCGCCGGTCACCAGCACCTTCTTACCCGCCAAAGGCTGGGCCCAGTCGGTCGGCGCGGCGCCATCACCCACGGGCGCCCCGACGCGGATCACCTGCGCCGACACATAGGCCGAGCGCGGCGACAGCAGGAACCGCAGCGTCGACTCGACCTGATCCTCGGCGCCTTCGGCCACGTAGACCAGCTGCACGCCGATCGCCTTCTTGAGTTCCTTCGCCAGCGAACGGGTCAGCCCTTCCAGCGCCCGCTGCACCGTGGCCTTGCGCGGGTTCGCGCAGGCCTCCGGCGGGCGGCCGATGACGACGACGCGACCGCAGGGCAGCACCGAGCGCGCCGCATCATGGAAGAAGGTGTAGAGCGCGTCGGATTGGGTGCTGTCGTTCATCCCTGTTGCATCGAACACCAGCGCCTTGACCTTCTCGCCGGGCTTGCCATCGACACCCCAGCGCCCGGTCATCAGGCCCGCCTTGTTGGCCAGCGGCATCCATTGCGGCAGCTGGGCATGGGCCACGGTCTGTGCGCCCATGGCCTTGAACATCGGCGCCAGCACGCCCAGCATCTGCGGGTCGCCGGCTCCACCGAGCAGGACCGAACCCTTGATCACGGGCTGACCCGGCTTGTAGCGCTCCAGCTTCAGGGGCTTGGGCAGGCCGAGGGCGTCGGCCAGACGGGCGCCCACGGGGGAGTTGGCAAAGTCGAGGTAAGAATCGGTCATGGTCAGGTTCCAGTGCATCGGCCATCACGCTGTTGCGCGGAGCCAGGTGTCGTGTTTGAAGAAATGCAGGATCGGCAAGATGGGAGGACGTTGGCGTTCATCCGAACGCTTGGGCACGGCAAAGGACCGATGCCTTTGAAGCATACGTCCGGTCACGCTCTTCGCGGTCGCCGGTTTTAGGGGTCTGTGTCTAACGCCTGGCGTTGAAAAATGACTTCAGAACGGCTCTGAAATGCACATTTATGGCCTGGCTCGGCTGGCCATCACGCGCTTGCGCGTGGCTCTTTTGACAGGCGCTGGCGTGGCCGGTGTCAGCTTGTCCGCCAGAGCCCGCTCCAGTTCAAGAATCGACTCATCGGTGTAGTCCAGCATGCGCTGCAACGCCGGCACCGATCGCCGGCAGGCAATGTAGCCAAAGCCCAGGTTGTCGCCGTAGCCGCTGATCGTGATGTTCAGTGCAAGATAGTGCGTCGCAATGGAGACCGGATAGACCTCGTCCAGCCGCGCCCCATTGAGGTACAGGGTGTGTTTCGGTCCCGGCACATTGGAGATCACAACATTGAAACCCGGGCGCTGTTTCGAAGTGCCCATCACCATCCCTGCGCCCATGGGCGAGATCGAGGTGATGCCGTGCGCCATCTTCTGCAGCCGCGGCATCGCCTTCAGGCGCTCCTTGGCCTGGGTGGTGGACTGCACGATGCGTTGCAACCGCTTGAGCGGATCGCGCAGGTTCGTCGCCAGATTGGCCAGCAGCAGGGACACCTGGTTTCCGCCGGCGTCGGTCTCGCCGTGCAGCGAGACCGGCACCATGGCAATCAGCGGCTTTCGGGGCAGCGCCTTCTGCACTTCCAGGTACCTGCGCAAGGCACCCGCGCAAATCGCCAGCGTGACGTCATTGACCGTGGCCCCGGCCGCCTCGCCGATGCGCTTCAGGCGCGCCAGCGAATAGGACTGGGCCGCAAATCGCCGGGAGCCCGAGATCTCGACATTGAACGGTGTGGGTGGCGCATGAAAGGGCAGGGCCGATGCGCTGTCCGGATCTGCGGCGCGCACGATATCCCAAAGCCCGCCGGCCACGCCAGGCAGGATGTCGCGCCCCGCGCGGGCGGCACTGGCAAGCTGCTTGATCAAGCCCTTCGCCGGAGCCTCGCGCCGAACGGTGGGGTGGCGGGAATAGACTTGCGCCCACACCGGCGGCTTGTCTTCATCGGCCGTTCGCGCCAGCGACTCGGCCATGATCCTGGCCCCCGTCACGCCGTCCACGAGGGCGTGATGGATCTTGGTGTAGGTCGCGAACCGGCCCTGCGGCAGCCCTTCAATGACGTAGGCCTCCCACAGCGGGCGGTTGCGGTCCAGCAGGTTGCCATGCAAGCGCGAAATCATGGCCAGCAATTCCCGAATGCGTCCAGGATGCGGCAGGGCCAGGTGGCGCAGGTGATAGTCCAGCTCAAACTCCGTGTCGTCCTCCCAGTACCAGAGGCCCCTGCGCAAGACCGGGCGCTGGTTGAAGGGCGGCAGCGCCGAAAGATGCCGACCCCAGCCGGCCAGCAACTGGCTGACGAAATGGGGCCCCGCCCCTGGCGGCGGACTGTAGATGTTGAGGCCCGCGACATGCATGGGCTGGTTGCGGGTTTCCATCCACAGGAAGGCGGAATCTGTCGGGCTGAGAACTTTCATGATCTGGCTTTATTCGGCTTTCATGACGCGCTTTTCAGTTCTGCCGCCACACGCACGCCTTGCAGGCGCAGCCGGGGAATGTCCAGTGCCAACAGGCGCTCGCCCCCGACCGACGCCAGCCAGTCGCGCACCAGTGCCTGCTCCAGCGGATTCATGGCGCGGTACGCGTCCAGAGTACGCTGCGCCATCCACAGGGTGTAGGGAATCGCGGCCCGGCGGAAAAGCCCCTGGCCCATCGGCATCTCCACATCGGCCAGACTGCGCGGCAAGGTCTTGCCGGCCGGCCAGTCCACCAGTTTGGCCTTCACCTGCGCGTTGATGCCTTCGAGCAGCGGGACGAACTCCCGGGCAATGGCCTGAAATACCGGCGCCAGCGTGGGCGCGATCTGGTCGTTCGCCAGCAGAGCAGGCAAGCTCGCCGCACCGTGGGACGGCTCGGCCATGCGGTCGATCCAGGCACGCAGGTGCCGGCGCGGCGCCACCAGTTCGCGCGCCGGCCAGGGGTCCCGCCCGAGGTGCCCGTACATGCTGCCGACGAGGCCAAAGTCGCCCAGCGTGGGACGTTCACCGAACAGGAAGCGGTGCTGCGCGAAATGGGCGTCCAGCAGGTCGAGCATGTCCCCCATCCAGGCATCCATCAGCGCGAATTGCCCGGGCCGAACGCCCACCGAATGCAGCATGCCGCGAAGTTTCCCGGCCACGACCTTGACTGCGCGCCGTTGAGCGAAGCCCGGCAGGAAAGGCAGCAGGGCGCTGCCGGCTTCACGCTCGAACAGGGCATAGTTCTCAGGATAGGTCCAGCGTGTGTGCATGGCCATCGGGATCCACCACTCATCGCCCCAGGCTTCCATCAGGTACGAGGCAAAGCGCTGCACCGGTGTGGCCGGATGGACCGAGCGGTCCGCGATGCGGGCTTCAACGTGATCGATGATCCGGCTGGTGTCGTTGATCCACTCGCCCTCGGGCGTGACCATGACCGGCATCACGGCGGCGCCCGTCTTGCGCTTGATGCGCCGCATCAGCGTGAACATGTCCACGGCCTTGTGCTCGAACGGCGCCTGCTTGTAGCGCAGGTAACACAGGGCCTTGCCGGTGAAATACGACAGATGCCAGCCGTACAGCGTGTAGGAAGTGCTCACGATCGAATCTCCGGCCTCACGCCAGCTTGTTCCACAGGCTGTCGGGGAAATGTCCGAAAAAGGGACGCAGCCATTTCCACGGCCAGGCGGGCACGACGCCCACCGGCTTGCGCTGCTCGATCAGGGTCACGATTTCGCGCGCGGCCTGAGCCGCCGGGACGGCGAAGGGAAACTTCTCGATCTTGGGCATGATGTCGGTCACCACGAAGCCCGGCAGGATGGAGGTCACCGCCACATTCTTGCGCTTGAGCTCGAGCCGGGCCGCGTCGAGGTACATCGAAAACGCAGCCTTGCTGGCACAGTAGGCCGCCTGCTTGGGCATGGCCTGCAACGAGGCCAGCGAGGAAATGCCGACGATCTGGCCGGCGCCCCGCGATACGAGATGTTCTGCCGCCGCCTCCACCGTGGCTATGGCCCCGATCACATTGGTTTGAATCACCCGACGGGCATCGGCAAGCTGCCCCTTGCCCACCCCGGTGAAGCGGTTGATGCCGGCATTGGCAACGACGATGTCAACACCGCCGAGACGCGCAAACAGCTCGTGCAACACCGGCGCGACGGTCTCGTCCTGGTCCACGTCCAGTTCGGCGATTTCGATGCGCAAGCCCGGCTGGCCGGTTCCGCCCAAAATGTCACTGCGCAAGATCTCCAATCGCTCAAACCGACGCGCCGTCAGGCCCAGGTGGTAGCCGCGCCCGGCGAACTCCCGGGCCAGGGCCTCGCCAATGCCGGCCGAGGCACCGGTGATGACCACCGTCTTGTTCTTCAGTTCAGACATCTCAGTTGTACCAGTAGGTGTAGTCGTCCTGCGGCGTCATCTTCTGGTCCAGGGTTTTGTCGATGGCGATGGGCATTTCGATGAACGAGGGCCACCGGGGCGCCGGCATCCCGGCGTGATGAGCCTGCAGCTTCGATTTCAGCTGGGCCAGTTTCTCGGGTTCTGTGGCGGCCAGATTGTTCTTTTCGGTCGGATCCGTGTTCAGGTTGAACAGCCAGTCTTTCTTCGGTCGGTCAGTGACCGTGAGCTTCCAGCCCTGCTCCTGCACCGTGCGCATCGGGCCATCTCGCCAGAACAAGGCTCGTGGCGCCTGGGCCGTGCCCTCCTTGGCCAGGTAAGGCAGCAGATTGACGCCATCGATCGGGCGATCGGCCGGCACCGCCGCACCCGCCGCGGCGGCCACCGTCGGCAGGATGTCGATGCTTGACACTGCCGGTTTGTATTGCGTACCGGCCTGGATGTGCCCTGGCCATCTGGCGACAAAGGGCACGCGCAGACCGCCCTCGAACTGGGTGAGCTTCCAGCCGCGATAAGGGCGGTTGACCTCGGGCAGGCCGATGTAGCCCGGCGCGCCGTTGTCGCTGGTGAATATGACCAGCGTGTTCTCGTCCAGGCCCTCTTCGCGCAGTGTCTGCATCACCCGGCCGACACTGCGGTCGATGGAGCGGATCATCGCGGCATAGACCCGCTGGCGGTGGTCCTTGATCTGGGGCAGGGCATCGTAGTCTTCCTTGCTGGCCTGCATCGGCGTGTGCACGCCCCAGTGGGCCAGGTACAGGAAGAAAGGTCGATTCTTGTTCTTCCGGATCGCGTTCACCGCCTCGTCGGTGTAGTAGTCAGCGAGGTATTTGCTCGGTTCGAACCACTTGCCGGCGTTGTAGCTGACCGCAAAGCGCATGTTGGGCCACAGGAATTTGTCGATCGGGTCGAAGTCCTGCTTGGAGTTGACCACACGCGGGTCTTTCTCGGGCAAGTGCAGACCACTTTCCATGAACAGGGTCTCGTCAAAGCCTTGCCCGTTGGGCCGCATCTCCGGTGTGCTGCCGAGGTGCCATTTCCCGATGTGCAGCGTGTGGTAGCCGCGCGCCTTGAGCAACTCGGCAACCGTCTGCTCCGACGGCGGCATGCCCAGATCGTTGAAATCCTTTGCCGCCTTCGCCTTTTCCTGGTCAATGATCACCGGATACAGACGTTCCGGGTCGGCGTACAGCGCACCGGCGACCCGCGCCATCGCCCCGGGCGTCGGGGTGAACTCCACCCCAAAGCGCCAGGGATAACGCCCGGTGAGCAAGGCCGCGCGCGACACGGTACACACCGCCGCAGCCGCGTACCCCTGATCAAAGCGGACACCGTCACGGGCGATGGCATCGATGTTTGGCGTCGGCACGCCCTGCGCCGCATAGCCCCCGCCGTGCGTGGTGACGTCGTTGATCCCCAGGTCATCGGCCAGGATGACGATGACATTCGGTGGGCGCTGCGCCGCTGGCTTGTCCGCAGTGGCCGGGCCGTCCGCCCAGGCAACCGGGTGATTCGGCTCGCGGGGGTACTTCCAGTCGGTATGCCAGCCCAGTGAATACTGCAGGATCAACAAACGGTTGGCATACAGGGCGGCCGCAGCCCCGGCGACCACCACCAAGGCAATCAAAAGTTTCTTTTTCAGGGTCATAGGTCTCGCCACCATCTACCGAAGCGCTAGGAACAGCGTCGATCCCACGAGCGCCAGCGCGCTGGCCGCGATGAATCGCACCGGGAACAGGCTGATCAAGGGTTTGACAGGAAAAACATGGGTCTTCTCCAGCGCGGCCCATTTGTGAACAAAGATGTCGTCTCGCTGGGTCTCCAGGGCGAACCGAAGAAAGTCGCGCCGGCTGCGGTAGCGAACCATCGCCACGTAGTGCCAGGCATCGGCGCCTTCGGGCTCGATGAAGGTTCCGATGCGTTTGGCAATGAACAGGATCAGGCTGCCATTTCGTAGCAGGGGGCCGATCACCGCCTTTCCATAGCGCCGGTCCGCTGCCCGGGGATCGTCGCCATAGTCGTAACCCGGCGGGTACAGCGCCTTGGGGCGGTAGCGCACCAGGTTCTGCATCACGAATTCCTTGCCGTCGTCACCGGCAATCAAGGTTTGCAGTTCCTGCAGCACCGCCTCGTCCGTCGTGTGCGCGCCCAGTTCTTTCATGAATTGGTCGATTTCGGCTGGCGACAGGGGCTGGCCACGGCCCCCGTACCAGACCAGGAACAGACCGTACACCGCCAGCAGCGGGATGGCGATGGCCAGCGCCAACGTCATCCTTCAATGCCCGACGACCGAGAACTGCGCGGCATTCTCGAGCAGCCACTGACGGGAACGGCTGGCGTCATGTTGGCTGGGGTGAAAACCGGGGGCAAGGTATTCGCGCCACAAGCCGACGTTGCCGCGAATCATGCCCTCCCTGGCAAACAGCAGCCGGGCACCACTGGTCCATGTGCTCCACCGGAACAGGCTGCCGTCATGCCACAGGTTGCGCACCGTCTGGCGTGCGACGTCAGCCAGGAAGGTCACGGTGATGAAGCGGAACACCCGGATGCGCCAGCGGTGGTCGCCGCTGAGCGCCTGGTAGATGTCAAAGGCCGTGCTTCGGTGCTCGGATTCTTCTGCGCTGTGCCACAGCCACAGGGTCTGCAATCGGGGCTCGGCACCCGCCAGCGCCTCCGGATGGCGCAGCATCCAGTCGGCAAAGATGGCGGTGAAGTGTTCGGTGGCGGCCGTAGCCGCCACGTGGATGCGCACGTCGCGGTGGGCGTTGTCTTTCAGCCGCTGCTGCGCCCGGCGTTCGATCTGGTTGCGGTAGCCCAGCCGTTCGAGGTGGCCATTGAACAGTCCGTGCAGCCGCCGGTGGGTGGCCTCCTGGCCCACAAACCCCTGCACTTCCCGGGCAAAACGCCCGCCCTCGGACTCCGGCAGCGCCTTGAGGCCGGCCCGTACGGAGTCGATGAAGTACTGCTCGCCCACCGGAAAACTCATGGACAAGGCACTGAAGAAGGCCGACCGAAACGCATCGCCGCCATTCCACCGCCCGGGGAACGGCGTATTCAGGTCGATCAGCAGGCGGCGCACGACAAGGTCGGTCATTTCAAGCTTCCAGGGCACAAACGCGGCCCCCGACACACCACCGCCCCGCCTGAATTGCAGACACCGGGCTCCACGGCGGGACCACTTCAATACAGTAGTGTATTGATTCGCTCCTGTCAACGGGACCATCCCGCACCGGCGCGTCATCCCTGTACAGTCTCGGGCATCAGAATCGCTCGCCGAACCCAGCCGCCGCTTGTCTAGCTGAATCTTCTTGCCATGCTCAAATACCTCACTGTCCCCGTCACCCCGTTCCAGCAGAACTGCTCCATCCTCTGGTGCGACGAGACCCACAAGGCCGCCATCATCGACCCGGGGGGCGACCTCGATCTACTGCTGGCCGAAGTGGCCCGCCTGGGCCTCACGCTGGAGCAGATCTGGCTCACCCACGCCCACATCGACCATGCCGGCGGCACCGCCGAACTGGCCGAGAAGCTGAACCTGCCCATCATCGGACCGCACCCGGGTGACCAGTTCTGGATCGACGGCCTGGCGCAGCAAGGCAAGATGTTCGGCTTTCCGCATGCGGACGCCTTCAAGCCCACACGCTGGCTGGCCGATGGCGACACGGTGCGCATCGGCCAAGCCACGCTGAACGTGCGGCACACCCCGGGCCACACACCGGGCCATGTGGTGTTTCACTCGCCCGAGATCAAGCGGGCATTCGTCGGTGACGTGCTGTTTGCCGGCTCGATCGGCCGCACCGACTTCCCGCAGGGCGACCACGACACGCTGATCGCCAGCATCACGCAGCGCCTGTGGCCGATGGGCGACGACACCGTGTTCATCCCCGGCCATGGGCCGGAAAGCAGCTTCGGGCGGGAACGCAAGGTGAACCCTTACGTGGCGGGGACCTGAGGGCCAGATTCAAGCTGTCGCTCGGGCTTCTCACGACGCCCAAGGATCGTTGAGCTCGATGCCGGCGCCCCGGAAGTCGTGCAGGTTTCGCGTGGCGCCCGCGAAGTCTCTTAAACGGGATTTGTTCAGCAAAAACTACCCCATCCCAGCGTGGAATGGTCACAAGCAGCTATCATTATTGATTCTCCTTGCAGACCCACCCGGGCCTCAATCAGGGTTCGATGACGATTTCTCTCGTCCCTCAAACACCCAGCCAACAAGGGCGCCTGGCAAACCGCCCGTCAAGGTCGCAACAACCGAGTGCGCCGTCGACACCCGCCCGCCCAGCACCTCAAAGACCAGAAAGCCGGCCACGCCAGCACCGGTCAAGAACCCAATCGCCAATGGCCAGAACAACTTGGTCATGGTCGCGCGGTCTGACTGGTCGAAGGGGTCTGGCATCCGTGCCTCGCTGATGCCGATTGCCCGATCATCCGCCGTTCGTTCCCGGTGGCGCGTTCAGCACGGCCTGCCTCGCCGTGGAGCCGGTTCCTGGCTACGAAAGGATGCCGACACATTCGTCCGAATCGTTCTCCGTGTGGCCTGTCACGCCGGCGTGTCAGCGACGCTTTCCGATCCACGCGCCAAATTGACATGGCTTCTGTGCCGCTCCGCCATCTCCCGCGCCTCGGCCAGCGCCTCCATCACCAGACGGGCGCCAGTTCGGGCCTGGGCCTCGGTGTGCGCTGCCATCATCTGAATGCGGAACCGCGACGCACCCACCGGCACCACGGGAAATTCGGCCAGATTGACCAGCGCACCTTTGCGAAAAACCAGCCAGCTGGCAATGCGGCCAATCGCCTCGGCGCCTACCGGCGTTGGCACGATGGCCGTCGGCTCTCCCAAACAGTGAATACCACCCCTGCCAAATTCATCGCGAATGGCAAGGCTGGCTGCTTGCAGCTGATGTCGCAAAATGCCACCCTCCGGTGAACGCACGATTCTCAAAGCTTCCAGCACGGTAGCCGCCTGCACAGGCGACAGCGCGTTCGAGAACATCCAGGACCCGGCGTAAATTTGCATGAACTGCTTGACCTCCGGGGTGCGCACCGCAACAAATCCGCCGTTTGACGCAAAAGTCTTGGAAAAGCTGCCCATGACAAGATCCACCTCGCCCAGCATGCCCTGAATCCCGATCTGCCCGGTACCGCCCGGGCCAAGGGCACCAAAATCATGCGCAATGTCAACCAGCAAGGTGGCATCGTATTCGCGGCAGATCGCCTGCAAGCTGCGGATGTCCGGGCTGTCGGCGTCCATCGAAAAGACACCTTCCGTGATGACCAGAATGCCGTTTCTTGCATCGGCCGCGCGAATTCTCTGAATGGCGGCGCGAAAGGCCTCGGTGTCCAGATGCCTGACCCGCACCACATTTCGGGTGGAAGCCTGCGCGCCTGACTGCAGGCAGGCGTGCGCCAGCTCGTCCATGACGATATGGTCGTCTGGCCGGACCAGCGCCACCACCGCGCCATACCCCGCAGCCCAACCGGTCGGGAAAAGCAACGCGTGCGGCACATGAAGCGTCTCCGCGATGGACCGCTCAAGCTCAAGAGAAATCGACGTATTTCCCAGCAGAACACCGGAGCCAGCGCTGTGCACGCCAAACCGCGCGACGGATTCAATGGCCGCTGCATGCACCTGCGGGTGGCTGGAAAGCCCCAGATAGTCCTGCGACGCCAGGTTGATGCCACCACCCGGATCGCCCGCTTCGTACCGGATGGCGGCCGTCGCTGCGGGGGCACTGTCGAGTGAGCGCACGTAGGGCCAGACATTTGCCTGCCGTCGCGACTCCACCCATTGAAACAGCCGATCGGTGCGCCTCAGCAAGTTCGGGCCGCTAGGTCGGGCGAAGTGCGCAACGCTTTTTCCAAGCGCGGCCACAGGCGGATAGGGCGTCGGGCGGTCGTTGACCGCTTGAAAACTAATTTCGTGCATGGCCTGGCCCAAACCCCGTGCCCACAAACAACAAAACCGGTGCCAGCCATTTACTGTTCATTTTGCAATTTCCCATCATGGCTCAAGCCCTCCGCAGTGAAAGTAGGTTGTAGTGGGTGTCGCGCTGCATGCCGTCCAGCGGGTACCAGGCGTAGCGCACGGCGTCTGACTGGTTGCCACCCAGCAGCAAGATTTTTTTTGCGGTGGTGTCGATGGCAATGGCAATGCCCACATGCCCGCCACCTCCCTTGGGGCTTCTGCGGTCAAACACGGCAATGTCGCCGGTCTGCATGGCGCTGATGGCTGCGGCTTTACGCCAATTGCCCCAGGACTTGGCCCAGGCCGAGTCCGTGCCAACCCTGCCGGTTTGTTCGACGCACCAGTTCATGAAACAACTGCACCAGGCGGTTTCGTCGTGGAGCTTTTCGAGGGCGCTGAGGTCGTTGACGGTAGCCAAGTATTGCTGGATGCGCGGATGGCTGTAGTTGTTGCCGGGATATTCTTTTGTGCCAACTTCTTTGGCGGCAACAGCCAGCCACGGGCTATCGACAGCCGATGCCGGCACCACGTAGCGGGCACTGCACCAACCGGTCTTGCCGCCCTTGCCATCTTCTTTGACCTGCAGCCAGGTGCCGCTGCTGTCAACGGCCAAAGCGGTGAGTACGGTGGCCTGCTTGATGAAACCGATGGAGTCAAACCCTGTGCCCGCGCCTTGGCGCATGTGAAGGGAATCGGGGGTGGTTATGACTTGGAACACGGTTACTCCTTTGCGTTGATGCTGGTGGTGTGACAAAACAGCTCGTGGGATCTCCAACACCCCACTGACTGCGCTTGAAGCGTTTGTTAGGGTCCATTCGACTCAAAGGAAAACTTTGAAAGCGGTATCAATCACCAAATCAATTAGCCCAGACCTAAAGCGTTCAAGTCTCGTCAGAGAGACCCCTGCTCGGGTTAATACATGAAGCTCAGCCAAGGCTTTCTTGGCATGAACAAGGTCTGCGAAGTCACGCTCTGTGATTTCCTCGACCGCAAGAAGCTTGGTCCAGCGCTTTAGGTCAGCCTCGAACTTCTCCAGAAATGCTTTTGCATCGTCTTTGGCGCTGTCTTCAAGGCCATTGAAGACTACTACTGCCAAGTCCCTTGCACCATTCAGGACTGCATTTACGAATTCATCGAATTTGCTCATTGCTGCGCTCCTTTGACACTACATTTTGTGGCTTCCTTCTTGTTGGCTTCCAGACAAATAATCTCATCATATGCATCGGAGATTATTAATTTAAACTCATCTATGTATGTCTTGGTCAAAGTTCTTGCATTACTTGTTGCCCAGCGGTAAAAGAATTTCCCCATAAGATCACCATCTGGCTTGATAAGTATTTGCCACTGTTTAGAAGAGGAACTATTGGAGGGAATCCCTTTTACAAACTCATGAGCCTTATTTGCCTCAACAAATAGTTTATCAACCTCACCCTTGTGAGTGTCGTATGGCTCAGCTGCCTTATCCATTAAGGCTAGCGTTTCTGCCTTAAGCGACGTCGCGTTTTGATAGGCGACTGGACTGTAAGGGCCTATAAGAGGGGCGCACGCAGACAACAAGACAAGAAAAACGAAGATGACACAGTGCCGGCATTTTTCAAACTGCTTCATGTTATTGATCCTTTATGAATAAAGCCGATATAAAAAAGGAAGAATTGCCAGCAAAGCTACGAATTTTCTGAGTCTCTCCCCATCCCAATCGGTCTGAAGAAAATTTCAGTGATTTGATGCAAAGTCAGAAGTCAACTAGCTTGTGTCAAGTCCGATTCCCGCACCCAAATAAACCGACCTACTGCCCTCAGGACTACCCCCGCTCCCACTGCGCATACACCACGTTGTCATGCGGGTCCCGAAACACCCGCACACGCCCGGCGCCGGCATGGCGGGCGAGATCCAGCATGGCGGCGTCGTCGCGCACGATGAGGTGCCAGTCCATGAACAGCTCGATGTACGCGCGGCTGTAGCCGTCGGGCACGAAGTTGGCGATCAGCAGGCGGCCCTGCGGCGCGCACAGCGCGCCGAGCCTGGCCGTCAGCTTTTGCGCCACGACCAGCTCCAGGTAGTCGTAGAGGCCGGCGGAATACACCAGGTCAAACGGCCCCAGGTCCGTGTGGCGGCCGCCCAGCAGGGCGCGCACGGAGGATTCGACGACACGCACCCGCGAGTTCGCGCGCAGCGCGTGCTGGCGCCAGCGCACCTCGTCGCACGACTGCGGATCCTGGTCCAGCGCGATGAACTCGCCCTTGAACATCGACGATTCAACCAGTGAGCCTTCCAGCTCCCGGCAGTGCCCCGAGGCCAAGCTCAGGATGCGCGCATCCGGCTTGCGGGCGATCGCATCGTCGATATAGGCCCGCAGCAAGGCCTTGCGGTGAACCACGCTCAGTCCCATGGGTGAGCGCGTGGTCGTCGCGAAAACGCTGCGCCCAAAAGCGCTGGTCTCGCTGGGCGGCACACCCGTGTAGTAGTAGTCCAGCATGACGGCATCCCCGGCATAGCCGCGTGGCTTGTCAAACGCTCTGCGGGTGTTGGGGTCCTGCTGCAGCAGTTTGAACACTTCGTGATCCCGCGCCGTCCGGATCAACTGTGGAAACACGTCGGGGTCGTCCCGCACCGGATCGACCAGCTCGTTCAGCGGCCGAGCCAGCCGCCGAAAGGCCGCGCCTGGATCGCCGGCCAGCATCAAGGCCTCGGCCTCGTCAAACAGCGCCACAAACGCCGACAGGTCCACCGGCGCATCGACCGTGTTTTCAACGGAGTTCATTTTCATCTCCAGGTTATCGACGCAAGCGCCACGGACATCAAAACGGGCAGTGAAGCCGCGCGGTGATGGGGGTCAGCGGTTCCTCCCTTACGCACTTGCGCTTCACGGTTTCATTCTTGTCGCCCCCGGCGACGTGCGCATCCGCCTTTCGTCCATGTCGAGGTCCATGCCCGCTGAACTTTGGTTCAGACGAGACCCCCCAATCGGCTGAGGGCGGTCGCCAGGTTTGCGTTTATGCTGGTGCCGCTTCTTCCAAAACTTCGCCATTGCGACGATCGGGCCTGATGTGCGTGTCCTTCTGATTGATGACCATGCCTTGTTCCGCAGGGGCTTGCGGCTGATGCTGCGTGAGGTATTTCCGACGGTCGACGTCAGCGAGGCGGATGGGTGCGCCGCTGGAGCGGACATGCATGAACTGAGCTTCGACCTGATCTTCCTGGACTGGAACATGCCCGGCATCCAGGGCGAACTGGCGCTGGACGCCATCAAGCTGGCTTTTCCGCCCTGCCCAGTGGTGGTGATGTCCGGCGAAGAAGATGCCAGCGTCATCCGCTCGGCCATCGCCCGGGGCGCGGCGGGCTATGTGCCCAAGGCGGCCAAACCAGAGGTCATGCTGGGTGCCTTGCAGCTGATCCTGGCCGGTGGGGTGTACCTGCCGCCCCAGGTGCTGGGCGCCGCACAGGGGGCGGCTGATGCGCCTGCCCGCCCCCCATCGCCGCTGAGCGAACTGACCGATCGGCAACTGGAGGTTCTGCGCCGCGCCTTGAAAGGCACGCCCAACAAGCTCATTGCCCGCGAACTGGCCATCTCCGAGGGCACCGTCAAGTCGCACCTGTCGTCTGCATTCAGAGCCTTGGATGTCCGCAACCGCACCGAGGCGCTCTACTCGGCTGCCAAACTCGGCTTGCGGCTCTAACCCAACACCATGCAGACATCGGCCCAAAACGTTTCCGAACGGCAGAATGGGCTTGGTGTCCACGACGTGGCGCCGACGGTGGCCGCGCAGCTCCTGCGCTTCACTGTCCGGCAGTCCGTCAAGAACAGCTACACCGTCTGGCTGATCAGTTTCTTCGTGGCCCTGGCCGCATTGAGCCATGTGCCGGCCTGGATCTCGGTGGGCTGGGCCTTGTCAGTTGGCCTTGCCTACACGATACGTGTCTTGCTTATCGTCGGGGCACGGGACAGCCCGACGCTGGAGGCGCAGCACGGCTTCTGGCTTCGCCGGTACACCATCACCACCGTTGCCTGCGCCTTGGTCGTGGCCACCGGGCCGGCTTTTCTCTTCCCAGCGGCATCAGAGACGGCCCGCATGTACATGTCAGTCCTGCTGTGCTGTTGGCTGGCCGGTTCGATGGCCTCCGTTGGCGCCTACGCCGGACTGTTTGCGGTCTATGCCGCCGTGTTCACTGGCGGTGTCGCCATCGGATGGGTGCTTTCTGATACAACCCACAAGGTAGAAATCCTCGTCATGCTGGCCCTGTTCGCAGTGGTCGTCATCACGTTCGGGCGCAGCTTCGCCCGGCTGGTCAGCGAGGGCGTTGAAATCCGTTTTGTCAATGAACAGCTGATGGCCAGACTGGCTGCGGCGAGGGAAGCCGCCGAGGAATCCAGCGCCGCCAAATCACGCTTTCTGGCAGCCGCCAGTCACGACCTCCGCCAGCCCCTGCACGCGGTCGCCATGCTCAATGGCCTCCTCACCCGCCCACAGACGCCCGAGAGCATTGCGGACATCTCGCGGCACATGGCGCGATCGCTGTCGACCCTGCAGCGACTGTTCAGTTCGGTTCTGGACTATTCCAGACTGGAAGCGGGCGCCCCCGAACCGGTGCCCACTTGGTTTGCATTGGCGCCCCTGTTGGATCGACTGACGGCCGAATACATGCCCACCGCTGCGCAGAAGGGCCTGGCTCTGCGCCATGACTGCCCGATGGTGCAAATCCATTCCGATGCGCAGATCCTGGAGCGAATCCTGCGCAACCTGATCGAAAACGCCATCAAGTTCACCGACCAGGGTGCCGTCACCCTCACGGCGGCACGAATGGACGATGGCTTGAACTTGACCATCTCGGATACCGGCCCCGGCATTCCCGACAACCTGAAGGCGGACATCTTCAAAGAGTACTTCCAGGCCTGCGCCGAGAAAAAGGAAGAAGGGCTGGGCCTGGGCCTGGCCATCGTGCGGCATCTGGCCCCACTGCTCGGGATCGGCATTACCGTGCGCGACAACCAGCCCCGCGGCACCTGCTTCGAGCTGTGCCTGCCGCGCACCAGTGTCCGGGAAGCCCCATGCCCGGTCTCCGACGCACCGCTTGCTCCCCGCGCCATCGATCTCGGCGGCTTGACGGTCCTGTGCATCGATGACGACCCCGCATCCCTGCACGCGCTGCGCGCGCTGCTCGTCGAATGGAAGGCCTCGCCCCTGATGGCCACATCGCCCCAACAAGCTTTCGACGAAGCAGCTCGCAACCCCTCAATCGACGTCATCCTGAGCGACTACGAGCTGGGCGCCCCCATCAATGGCGCGGACCTGATTCTGGCCTTGCGCGAACGGCTGGGGCCGGTCTCGGGCTGCATCCTGACCGGCGCGGCCGCCGCCATCCAAGCCCATCGCGACGGGCTCATCGAGTTCCCGGTCTTGCTGAAGCCGTTTGCCGCCCGTGAGCTTCGCGAGATGCTGGAGATGTTCAAGGAAATGCGGTAGCCGTCGTGCTCGAACGGCGGCGCTGAACGGTGAAGGAGCGAGCATGCGTTGGCTGTCAAAAAGTGTGGATACCCTGGTGGCGACCTGGTGCGACGAAAGCAATGAAGACATCCCCGATGTCGTCGTCATCGGCTCCGGTTATGGCGGGTCGGTGGCAGCTTTGCGGGCCGCGAAACACGGCGCAAAGGTTCTTGTTCTCGAACGGGGCAAGGAGTACTTGTCTGGGGAGTTCCCCGACGGTCTTGGATCGGCGCTTGGCCACGCGAGGCTGGAAAGAAGCGATGCCACGCACGTCAACGGCTACGAATCGGGCCTCTTCGACATCCGTGTGGGTACGGACATCGGAGCACTGGTGGGCAATGCACTCGGTGGCACCAGCCAGATCAATGCCGGCGTCGTGCTGCGGCCGGATAAGCGGGTGTTCGATAAGTGCGACGAGGCGGGTCGCCTATGGCCCCAGGCGGTATCCGACGCCGAGCTTTCACCGTGGTATGAAAGAGCCGATATCGAGATCGGAGCCGAGACCTTCACAGAGGTCCCGATGCATGTCCACGACCCCGACAGCGACGGGCCAACGCGGGTGATCGACATCAAGCCCGAAAAAACGGCCCGCCTCGATGAAATGGCCACGCGCCTGGGCCACAAAAAGCCGCGTGAGATGACAGTTTCTTTCGAAGCTGCACGCCTCGCGGCTTCTTTCGGAGCGCCAGCCACAGAACCGAATGACCAGCCTGTACTGGCGCCGTGCAACGGTTGCGGCGACTGCGTCGCAGGCTGCAACCAAAACGCCAAGAAGACGCTCACAACCACCTATCTGCCCAGGGCGAAAGCGGCCGGTGCCGAGCTCTTCACCGGCGTTTCCGTGCTCCACCTGTCGAGAGATGAAGACCACTGGCGCATCCACTTCGTTGCGACGGACTTCCGCAAGGCACATCGCGACGGCATTGAATTGCGGGTGCACACCTTGCGAGCGAAAAACGTCGTGCTGGCCGCCGGCACCTTTGGCAGCACGGAAGTCCTGCTGCGCTCAAAGGAACAGGGTGGGCTGAAGTTCTCCGAGCAACTGGGCATGCGTTTCTCCACCAATGGGGACAACCTGGCCTTCGACCACCTGCTCCCCCAGCGTGTCAACGGCGTCGGCGTGGGAGATTCAGGCTGCGCCGAAGACGGCTATGCCATCGGCCCCACGATCACCGGGATGATCAAGCTGGACCACCAGACCGATGTGACCCAAAGTGTGCTGATCGAGGATGGCGCCGTGCCGCGGGCCATCGCAGGCCTGTTCCACGAAATGATCACCACCAGTGCCGCTGTGGCACAGCTTGAGTCCTGCGGATATCGCGGCCTGCCTGACGCTGGCGCGCAGGTCGCGCCTGTCACGGATTGGGCCAGTCTGTCATCGCGCGCGCTCTCGCACACCCAGACCCTTCTGACCATGGGACACGACCGGTCCATGGGCAGGATCAGGATCAAGGATGACCGCCTGGACATCTCCTACTGCGCAGACGAGAGCAAAAGGGTGGCAGACCTTCAGACGGCACGGTTGAACGCTGGCCGGCAAGGCGACTGGCTGCTCCAGAACCCGGTGCTGCAGCCGCTACCCAAAGGTGTACGCGATGTGTTGTCAGGGCCAGAACTCGCCGGCGGCACCTTCACGGTGCATCCGCTTGGAGGATGCTGCATGGCGGACGATGCCAAGCGTGGGGTGGTCGACGACTGCGGGCGCGTGTTCATGCCCACTGACGCTGGGGGCGGCTTCCATACCGGTCTGTATGTGCTCGACGGCTCCGTCGTTCCGACCTCGCTGGGAGTCAACCCGCTGCTGACCATCACGGCGCTGGCGGAACGGGCCATTTCCAAAGTCTTGGAAACTGACTTGCGGAACCTGAAAAAGCAGGCTTCACCGACCACGCTCGCACCGCCGCCTGGCATCGACAAGACCAGGCCCGCCGCTGTGCCGCGGAGCGTGCCGGTTCATTTCGCGGAGGCCATGCGCGGCACCGACTTTTGCTGGAAGGCGCCCGCAGACCACTCCACGAAGGCAGGGAAAGGGAATACGGAGGAGGCCTGCGACGCCTACCTGTTGCTGCACCTGCCGATCGACAGCCTGGAAGCCTTCGCGGCCGATCCGTTGCACCGAATCGCCATCCCGGGTCCGGGTCTGGGGCCGGTAGCCTTCGACGAAGAGCCCCTGTTGCCGCGACTGCGCCTGGACCGGAAGCTTCCCGAAGGGTCGAACCCGGCGGACCGCCCGGAGCTACTGGCCCATCTGAGCGTCGTGGGTGGGTCGGTGAACCTTTTGCCAGTGGTCCGGACACGTACCTGGCGGCGGTGCGACGCCACAATCCGCGCTTTGCTGACATGGCTGAAAGAGCGCGGCGCGGAAGAGCTGTGGCAGGGACTTGCCAGGCGGCTGGTGGAGCTGTTGAAGCGGCTCGTCAACTGGATGAAGGGTTTGCTGAAGGGAGGGCTTTCCAATTCAAAGGAGAGCAACAATGGGCCCGGTCTATGGACGCGTATCATTTCCCTGCTCAAACTGGCGCGCCATGCGAGTGAAGAGCGGACCATGGAGTACCGCCTGAACCTGCGCGACACCACCCCGACAGGCACTGCACCGCGTGAGTACGTGCTGCTCGGGACGAAACGGGTCGGCTATCCCGCCTCCTGGTCGCAACTGAAAAAGGGGTTTCTGCCTGGCGGAAAGCTGGGCCGCACCAATGTCTGGCTCGCATTTGGCCAGATGGAGGTCAACGTCTATGAGGACAATGGCCAGCGAGTCGGCGGGGGCACTCTGACCCTGGACATGGTGGACATGACGCGCCTGCATGCGCCGCAGATCGGGATGCGCGCCAACACGCCCGATGCGCTGGTGGCGCTGGCGGGCTACCCCTTGTGGATGTTCAGGCTGTTGATCAAGACCCGGCTCTGGGACTTCCGGCTGCCGGACTATCCGGAGAACATCCCGGACGAGCTTTACCTGAAAAGGGACGAGCAGAAACCCACGGACCCGCAACTTGAACAGCGCTGGCCTGGTTTTCCGAAAGTCCCCGACAACGAGCATGACTGGCCGACGCCGTGGCCGGCGTTCCCCGGTTTGCGTATCCGGGGCCAGACGGAACGTGTCAAGGCCTGCGAGCCCGTCGCCTTCAAAGTCCAGCGCAACCGGCAATCGAAGGAAAAGGACGTGGAGCTCAAGCTGATCCGCTACCGGAATTCATCGCAGCCGGTGCCAAGCGGGCGCTACGAGGGTGTGCGGCAGTGCAAGACGCTGCTGATGCTCAACGGCTTCGCGCAATCCACCCTGGGTTTCGTGCCGCAGGAGCACATCCGCAATTTCGACGATTCAAAGAATGACGAGCCGGGTCTCGCCGAGTTCTTCTACGAACAGGGCTTCGACGTGTGGCTGTTCGACTACCGTACCAGCTCCATCCTGGAGGCCTCCAAGAAGGCCTGTTCAATGGACGACATCGCGGAGTTCGACATTCCAGGGGCTGTGGACCTTGTCATTGACACGCTCCGCAAAGAAAACCCGAACTTCGGCGACAACGACCTCCAGATCTACGCCTACGCCCACTGCGTCGGCGCCGCATCACTGGCCATGTCCCTGCTGGGCGGCTACCTGCACGACGAAGGCAAGGAGTACGGCAAGCTGGCCGGCGTGACCTTCTCGCAGATGCAGGCCTTCCTGGTGGGCAGCAAGACGGCCCAGATGCGCCTGCAGGTGGGCGGCATCTTGCGGGACGCGATGGGCATCGAGTACCTGCGCCTGTCCGCGGCGGAACGGGAGCCGACCGTGTTGGAATCGGTGCTGGACCGGCTTTTTGCGAGCCTGCCGGTGGACGAAGGCGAGCACTGCCCGCACGAGTTCGACCGCTTCACACCGCGCCCAGGCATCTGTACCTGCAAGCGCATGAGTGGCACCATCTCGCGCCTGCTCAAGCATGACCGCATCAAGGAAGAGACCCACGACCGGCTGGCCGTCTACTTTGGCCGCGCGAACACCGGCCTGCTGGTGCACGGCGGGCGGTGCGTGGCCAACGAGCGCCTGGTGAACGCGGATGGGCAGAACGTCTACGTGACGGATGAGAACATCCAAGCTTACCTGCACATACCCGTGGCCATACTGCACGGCGAGGAGAACGCGCTGTTCAGCGTCGAGTCCGCACACCGGACATTGGAGCAGCTCGGCCGAGTCAACCCCGACTTCAAGCCCCGCGACATCATCGCCAAGGGCTTCGCCCATTTCGATTGCACCATTGGACACGGGCCCATCATGCACGAGCAGATTCTCGACCCGCTGCGCAAGTTCTACGATGACGCCTGGGCGTGGAACGCAGATCCCAGCGTGATCTGGTCCGCACCACAGACGCCTCTCGCTCGCCGCAGCCATGCCCGGGCGCCGCTGGCCGGCCCGGTGATCGGCTGGACCCGCCGCAAGCCCGGCAGTGGCGAGGCCGCGCATCTCGTTCGCCTCTGGATCGAGGTGGACGAAACCCTGGCGGACAAGGCCTGCGCCGTGGTCACGCGCGTCGGCACCAGCGGCCCGCCTCAAGCCTGGAACGTGTTGCGTGTTCCGCTGGAAACCCCCTGGAAAGGCAGCCCGCCGGACCTGAACCCTTTCGCGACAAGGTCCCTAGCGGTGGGCCAGCCGTATGTGGCCATCGGGGTTGCCGATGTGGAAATCCCTGACACCATGCTGCAAGGCACCCAGCAGCCGACGATCTGGATGTTCGGCGTGCATGAATTCCAGTGGCGTGCCCGCCTCGACTCAGGCAATCGCAACGACCCGACCGCCCGCGCCAATCGATCGATCGCGCCACCGATCACCCTGAAAGAGCAGCCGGATTTCGCCAGTCAAGGCGGCGTGCCTTTGGGTGGCCATGGCCGAACCACCATGACAACTGGTGTCGGCGAACTCGACATGCCCGCACTGGATCCCCATCGGCCGCCCCTCACCCTCTCAGAAGCCGACTGCGATGACTTGATCAAGGTCATGGAGAAGGAACACCGTGACGGCGTGGCCCGGTTGGTGCAAGCGAATCCGCGCACCCTGTCGCGCAAGAAGCGGCTGGAACCTGTAAAGGCGGGTTGGTTGGCCCAGGCGAAAATTCACAAAGCCGCACTCCTGTGCGGACCGGAACCAGTCGGACTGCGTTTTGTCGCATCCTGCTGCCGCTACCCAGGCCTTGGCTTCGAGCAAATTCGATCCGACGCCAGCCTGAACGAAATCGCCCGCAAGATGGACTCCGGCCACCTTTCGCCACAGTTCATGTTGATGTTGGGCGACCAGATCTATGCGGACGCCACGGCGGGCCTGATGGACAGCCCATCCGTGATCGAGAAGCTCACGCTTTCAACCCGCCGTGCATTTGCATCCAAAGGCTTCAAGGTGCTGACGACCCAATTGCCGACCTACATGGTGATCGACGACCACGAGATTGGCGACAACTGGTCAACCGACGCCACCCTCTTCCGACGCGGCTACGACGAGGCAGAGGCCAACGCAGCGCGACTGCGCGACACGGCGCTCTCAACCTTCGCCGCGTACCAATGGGCCCATTCGCCGCGCAATGGCACAAGGTCCGGATTCAACTACCAGTTTGAGGGCCCGGCCAGCTCGTTCTTTGTGCTGGACACCCGCACCCAGCGCCGTCGCTACGGCCCAACACCCCAGATTTGCGCCCCCGAGCAATTGACCGCCTTGAGGGACTGGCTGGATGAACACCCCGACGACGTGAAGTTCATCGTCACTGGGTCCGTTGTCGCTCCAGGCTTGAGCGAGTATGAGACCGCCGATGAGGTTCCCGTGCGGGCCGCCGACACCTGGCAACTCGCACCGCAGCAGCGCAGCGAATTGCTGGAAATGGTCGCTGCCTGCAAATCAACCCATGTGGTGTTCATCTCGGGCGACTATCACTGCAGCGCCATCGCTACGCTCACCTTCAGCGGCGGGCGCACGGCCTACGCCGTGGTGACTCCGCCCCTGTATGCCCCGCTGCCGGCGGCCAATGTTCATCCCGCCGAGGTCTTGGGCCACGAGATCATTGGCCTGGCCGGTGGCGGAACCGTCACCGTCGAATCAAAGTCCTACCAGGGCAATGGTTTCGCGGAAATCCAGCTGGAACAGTCAGACACGGCGAAATGGCTCCGTGTCAACCTGCACACCTTCAACCTGGACGAAACCGGGGCCGCCGCACGGGTTATGTTCTCGCGAAGTCTGCCGTTGCTCTGAGCACGCGGCGGATGCCGCGAGAAGGTGGTTTTCGACTCACTTCAGCCGAACCGGCTTAGGGAGCGCCGCCAGATCAGCGCCAGCCCCAGCCCGCTGATGCTGTGCCAGACGCCCCACAGGCTGGTGAAGATGACCATCTGCAGATCGTCGTTGAACTGCATGGCCACAATGCCCAGCGCAAAGCCGACGTTCTGCATGCCGCCCTCGATGACCACCGCGCGCCGGTCCGGCAGGTCCAGCCGCATCAGGACCGCCGTCGCGTGGCCGAGCAGGAGCCCCGCGCCGTTGTGCAGCAAGACCAGCGCCAAGATCGGCCACACCTCGATGGTCAGCAGATGGCGCTGCGCAAACACGTTCGCCACGATGAAGGCCACCAGCGCAAACACCGCCAGCGTGGACAGCGGCTTTCGGACTCTGTCGGTCAATCCTGGCAGCCCGCGAGAGAAGGCCAGGCCAGCGCCCAACGGCAGGGCCAGCAACAGGGTCAGCGTCTGCCAGATGGCGCGGGGGTCGATCGCCAGCGTCCGCACCCATTGGGCAGTGGCCGGGTTGCTGGCCACCATCCAGCTGAAGTTCAAAGGGGTCAGCACAACCGCCAGGAGCGCGGCAACGGCCGAGATGCTCAGTGACAACGCGGCGTTACCCCGCCCGAAATGGGTGATGAAACTGCTGGTCGTGCCGCCCGGACATGCCGCCACCAGCAACATGGCGACCTCGATCGGCGGCGGCAGATCGAGTGCGAGCGTGGCCAGCCAGGTAACGGCGGGAAGCAGCAGAAACTGGGGAATGAGCCCGGCAACCACCGCGCGCGGGGCCTGCGCCACCCGCCGAAAGTCCCGCAGCTTGATATCCAGCGAAATCGAGAAGACCAGCAGCGCGATGACGGCGCTCAAGGCGATTTGTTGAATGCCCATGCCTCCCCCCTTTCCTGCCGAATGATAGTGTGCAGCGCGGGCCCCGGGTGGCCGAAGGTTGGGGGGCAGGGCCGAAAGGACTACGCCCTGGTTCAGGGCCTGGCCCTAACAACCTTTTCGGCTCCGACCAAAGAGCGCCGCGAACCCGCCGAACGGCGGATGCAGAAAGGGCATCGCATCCCTATCGTGAAGTCCCCGGTTGCATTTCGTAACCTCATTGGAGACCCACCATGCTGATTCGACTCAAGCCCCTGTCCCTGGCGCTGTCCGGCGCCGCCCTCCTGACCCTGGCCGCTTGCGGTGGTGGCGGCGATTCCGCCGTTGAAGTGCTGGAGCCCGTGCCGGCTCCCACCACCAACGTGCCGGTCAAAGTAATCGACGGCGCCATCAAGAACGCGCTGGTCTGCCTGGACAAGAACGCCAACAACGCCTGTGACGCCGACGAGACGCAAGGCCGCACTGACGCCAGCGGCAGCGTGACGCTGGCCGTGCCCGACGCCGACGTGGGCAAATACCGCGTGATCGCCGTCGTCGGCACCGACGCGGTGGACGCCGACAGCGGCCCGGTGACCGTGGCTTACACCATGGCCGCACCGTCCGACCAGACCGCCGTGGTCAGCCCGCTGACCACGCTAGTGGCCCAGACGGCGGCCACCCAGAACCTGAGCACGGCCGACGCCGCCAAGATGTTGCAGGAGATATCCGGCCTGCCCAGCGTGATGGGCGACTACACCCAGAGCGGCGCACCCGGCGCGGCGACCGCGGCCACCGTGGCGCGCACCCTGGTCGTGACCACGCAGCAGCAGAACACCGCGCTGGCCCCGGCGGTGGGCACCCCGGCTGCGGGTGGGGGCACCATCACCCGCGCCGAAATGGACGCGGCCATTGCCAACGCCCTCGCACAGCTCTTGCCGCAGGTGGTGGCCGCCGCCACCAACCCCGCCGTGCAGGCCGCCTGCGCCGCCGGCGTGGGCTCCGCCGCCTGCACCACCGCGATCCAGACCCAGGTGGCCGCCCTGGCGCCGCAGACGGGCCTCACGCCCACCACGCTGCCAGTGCAGGTGGCCATCGACCGCTCGGTAGCCAATGCCAGCGGCGAAGCCAACACCACCACCGCAGGCGGCAACCTGGAATGGCTCAACTTCACCGACGCGAACAACTGGTCGTACCGGATGTTTGTCAGCACCGCCGCGGAAAGCACGCCCGCCGCCGATGGCATGGTGCGCTACCGTGAGCTGCGCGCCCAGAACACCGCCGGCACCCGGGTCGACTGGGCGTTCAATGCCGACTATGGCCGCCGTGGCGACCTGCACTTCAATGGAACCGCCTGGGCAGACTGCCCGCTGGGCTGGCAGAACACGCAAGTGCCGCGCGACGACAAGGGCTTCACCAAGGCGAGCACCTACTGCGGCTATTCGTTCAGCAACGGCTCGCGCACCAGCGTGGACGTCTCGGGTCAAGCGATGAGCAGCGTGGTGGCCACGCTGCGCGCCTCGCCCTACCTGTATGGCAGCACCCCCTACACCAAATGGGGCACTAGTGCCGCCGACGGCACGGACAAGCTCGTGCTGGGCACGACCGTCTTCCCGACCGGCTCCAAGTTGCAGTACTACAGCAACACCACCTTGAGTGCACTGCCGGGCTATGACGTGCGGCCGGCCAATGAGATCTTCACCTACAGCGCCGCCGTGCTCGCGGGGGGTGATGCCCGCAACAACAGCGCCCACGCCTGCAACTCGTCCGAGGTTAATGTCAGCCCCACGATCCGGGTAAGCACGCTGGAGCAATTGATCGGCGCCTACAAGGGCACTCCCTGCATTTGGGGCCAGGGCACCGTCACCAACAACGGCGTGACCTATCAGAGCCTGGACCCCAACGAATGGTCAGGCCAAAGCACACTGTCGATCGGCACCGTGGGCAGCGCAGCCCTGAGCGGCCCGACGGCTACCGCGTACTACACCACCAACGCCCTGATTCGCGTGGCGTTTTCCGGGCAAGGCGCCAACGCCGTGACTTATTACAACTGCAAACAGCGCATCGTGAACGGATCGCCCAGAAACTGCACCGCCATCGGCACCGGTACCTACACCATCGAGACCTTGGGCGATGGGCGGGTCATGAAGTTCAACAATCCCCCGGTCGAGACGGCGACTTTGACCTACCACCGCGTCTTCGTTGAGCGCGGCGGCAAGGTGTACTGGGGCTACCAGGACAAGCCCAGCACCTACCAGCGCGCGCGGCTGAACCTGACGGCCGGCAACGCGCTGTTCACGCAGATCGGCATCCCGACCGTGACGCCGTGATCGGCTGACACCAGCCTCGCACGCCGCTGTTGCCTGGATGGCGGCGTGCCTTTTCCTCTTTCATTGCTTTATTTCTGATAGCTGTTTGTGACCTTTTGACGCTGGCTAAAGGCCATTCTGATTCTCAAACGGCGGCGTTTCACGGTTTCTGGCGAGCGGGGTCGGCTTCAGACAGCCCGATTCAAAGGTTTGTGCGGCGCGAGTCCGCGGACAACCCGGCCGCGCCGCTTTTTTTCACCCTCTCCAAGGAGTCCTTCATGTTCAAACCTCTCGCGCTCATCGCCACCTTGTTCTGCACCGCCACGCTGACGCTGGCGCAGTCCCTGGCGCCCACGACCTTCCCCAAGGAGTTCCCTGCCGATGCACAAACACCGGACGCCAAGGCGCTGTCCGCCCGCCTGGGCGACCGTGTGTTCAAAGCGACGGGTCCCAATGGCCTGGGGTGGCGGCTGGACATCAAGAACTCTGGCTTCCTCTTCCTGGACCTCAGCAATGGCTTGCGCGACGACGGCCCCTGGCGCACCGAAGACGGCAAGCTGTGCGTGAACTACCGGGGCCGCATCCCGGCCGGCTGCAACGAGGTGCGCTTGGTGGGCGACACGGTGCTGCTGAAAACCCGCGCCGGCGAAGTCGTCACGCTGGTTCAGCAGTAACGTCTGCCGTTCTAAGGGGTGTAGACCAGCCAATCCCAACGCCCGAAGGGCGTAGGGCGCTATATTTTTCTGAGGTTTGTACGGTCAGCCAGAGGTCTTCGCCTGCTCGTACAGCCCCTGCACCTTGGGCACATTGGCTTCCAGCTGCTTGATGCGGTCGGGTCCGGTGGGATGGGTGGACAGGAATCCCGGCGGGCCATTGCCGCCGTTGGCGGCGGCCATCTTCTTCCAGAGCGCCACGCTGGCCTTCGGGTTGTAGCCAGCACGCGCGGCGATCTCCAGGCCCACAAGGTCGGCCTCGGTCTCGTCGTCGCGGCTGTATTTGAGCGTCAGCAACTGGCTGCCCACACCGGCGGCCAGGTCGCCGGCCTGGCCCAGGCCCAGCAGTTGGGCGCCCAGACGAAGACCCATGTCGGTGGCGGTGTTCTTGGCCATGCGCTCGCGGGCGTGCTCGCGCAGGGCGTGCGCCATTTCGTGGCCCATGACCATGGCGACTTCATCGTCGGTGAGCTTGAGCTGGTCGAGGATGCCGGTATAGAAGGCAATCTTGCCGCCGGGCATGCACCAGGCGTTGATCTGTTTGCTGCCGATCAGGTTCACCTCCCACTGCCAGGCCTTGGCACGCGGGTTCCACTGGCCCGCATAGGGGATCAAGCGCGCCGCGATGGCGCGCAGCCGCTGAAGCTGGGGGTAGTGCTCGGGCGCCAGCGCGCCTTTGGCGCGGGCCTCGGCCAGCACCTGCGCATACTGTTTGGTGGCCGAACTCTCCAGCGACGCTGCAGGCACCAGCTGGCGCATGGCGGACGCCTTGCCGACATCCACCTGGGCCAGTGCCGGCGATGCGGCGGCCGTCGCGGCAGCGGCACCCGCCGCCAGCAGAAACGCACGCCGGGGCGCCCACGGGGAGTGGACGGTCGGCCCGGTCGGGGCATCGGAGGTCTTGAAGTCGCAGATCCAGCACATGATGGAAGTGAATAATAGTCAGTCTGAAAAGTCCGTGTGTCCTCAACGTCGGTGTTGGGTTCAAGAATGACACGCTCACCTTAGATGGCTCTTAACCGACCTTTTCCAATGCCAGAACCCACCGCCATCCCGCACGAATCCCCCAATCCCACCCGCCGCTCATGGCTGGACGCCCTGCGCGTCTATCTGGAACCCTCCAGCCTGCGCATGCTCACGCTGGGCTTCTCGGCCGGGCTGCCGCTGCTGCTGGTGCTGGGCACGCTGAGTTTTCGCCTGCGCGAGGCCGGCATCGACCGCAGCACCATCGGCTACCTGAGCTGGGTCGGGCTGGCCTATGGCTTCAAGTGGGTCTGGGCGCCGCTGGTGGACCGCCTGCCGATCCCTTTTGTGACAAGGGCACTGGGCCGCCGGCGCAGCTGGCTGCTGCTGTCTCAAGTGGCCATCATCGCTGGGCTGGTCGGCATGGCGCTGGCCGATCCGCGCCAGACGCTGGGCCCGATCGTCTGGTGCGCGCTGGCGGTGGCTTTTGGCTCTGCCACGCAGGACATTGCGCTGGACGCTTTCCGCATCGAATCCGCCAACCTTGACCGCCAGGCCGCGCTTGCGGCGTCCTATCAGACCGGCTACCGCCTGGCCATGATCTGGGCGGGCGCCGGTGTGCTGTGGATCGCGGCGCGCGCCGAGGTGGCGCCCGCCGTAGCCGGCCTGTCGGGCGCGGCGGCCTACCAGAACAGCGCCTGGCAAACGGCGTACCTGGTGATGGCGGCGTCGATGCTCGTCGGCGTGGTGACGGTGTTGTTCTCGCGCGAGCCGGCGCAGGTGGTGTTGCCCCCGGCCAAAAATGCCGCTGAGTGGCTGCGCGGTGCGCTGGTCGAGCCGTTCGCCGAGTTTTTCCGCCGCTACCGCTGGCAGGCGGCGCTGATCCTCGGGCTGATTGCCATCTACCGCATCAGCGACGTGGTGATGGGCATCATGGCCAACCCTTTTTATGTGGACATGGGCTACACCAAGGACGAGGTGGCCGCAGTGACCAAGATCTACGGGGTAATCATGACGCTGCTGGGCGCCTTCATCGGCGGCGTGCTGTCGATGCGCCTGGGTGTGATGCGCATCCTGATGGCCGGCGCGGTGCTGAGCGCGGCCACCAACCTGCTGTTCGCCTGGCTGGCCGGGCGCGGGCATGACGTGACGGCGCTGATTGCCGTGGTCTCGGCCGACAACCTGGCCAGCGGCATCGCCTCGGCGGCGTTCATCGCCTACCTCTCGGGCCTGACCAACGTGAGCTATTCCGCCACCCAGTACGCGCTGTTCAGCTCGATGATGCTGCTGCTGCCGAAATTCATCGCCGGCTTTTCGGGCGACTTCGTCAACGCCCATGGCTACGCCAATTTCTTCACCGCCACCGCGCTGCTGGGGGTGCCGGTGCTGGTCATGGTCTGGCTGGCCTCGCGGGTGCTTCCGGTGCAGAAAAAGGCGTAAAAACCCGGTTCTCTTCCGTTTCGGGTGGCGCGCAACAGCTGGCAATAATGTGTTGACAAACAAACGTCACGCAGGAGAGCCGC
>NZ_JAKJEW010000022.1:0-84472 GCF_022705245.1 Candidatus Skiveiella danica
CAGAAGGACATGAAAAAGCTGGTGGCCTATTCGTCCGTCGCGCACATGGGATTCGTGACCCTGGGTTTCTTCATCTTCAACACCATCGGCGTGTCCGGCGGGCTGGTGCAGATGATCGCGCACGGCTTTGTTTCGGCCGCCATGTTCTTGAGCATCGGTGTGCTTTATGACCGGGTGCATTCGCGTGAAATCGCCAGCTACGGCGGCGTGGTCAACACCATGCCGAAGTTCACCGCCTTTGCCTTGCTGTTTGCCATGGCAAATTGCGGCCTGCCCGGAACCGCCGGCTTTGTCGGCGAATGGATGGTGATTCTCGGTGCTGTGAGGTTCAATTTCTGGATCGGCTTTGCCTCCGCCACGGCCCTGATCTTCGGCGCTGCCTATACGCTGTGGATGTTCAAACGGGTCTATCTGGGCCCGGTGGCCAATGATCATGTCCGCGATCTCACCGACATCAACGCGCGTGAATTCTTGATGCTGGCCATGCTCGCGGTGGCGGTGCTGTACATGGGCATCTATCCCAAGCCTTTCACCGACGTGATGGATGTTTCAGTGACCGAGTTGCTCAGGCACGTGGCGCTCTCCAAGCTCAACTGATCAGACTGAATCGAGAAACAGAAGATGATTGACAAACTCAGTTGGATCGCGGTTTATCCGGAAATTGTGCTGTTGGGCATGGCATGTTTGATCGCCATGGCGGACCTGTTCGTGACCAATCCGCGGCGCACGGCAACCTACGCACTGACGATGGCGACGCTGGCGCTGGTCGCGCTGCTCCATGGCCTTTACGCCCTCGGTGGTCAGACGATTTACGCGTTTGGCAACATGGTCGTCAGCGATGCCATGGGGAACTGGCTCAAGTGCTTTACCACCATTGCCGTGATGGTCACACTGGTCTATGCACGCCCCTATGCACAGGTGCGCGACATGCTTCGGGGCGGCGAGCTGTTCACGCTGGGCATGTTCTCCCTGCTGGGCATGTCGGTCATGATTTCCGGGAACAACTTCCTGGTAATCTATCTCGGTCTCGAATTGCTGACCCTGTCCAGCTATGCCCTGGTGGCATTGCGCCGTGACAACGCCACGGCCACCGAGGCGGCCATGAAGTATTTTGTTCTGGGTGCAATGGCCTCTGGGTTCCTGCTCTATGGCCTGTCCATGATGTATGGCGCCACCGGCACGCTGGACGTGAATGCTGTATTCAAGGCGGTGGCCTCGGGTCAGGTCAAGCATCAGGTGCTTGTCTTTGGCCTTGTTTTTGTGGTCGCGGGACTGGCGTTCAAGCTGGGTGTGGTGCCGTTCCACATGTGGATTCCCGACGTCTATCAAGGCGCTCCGACAGCGATCACGCTGTTGGTGGCCGGTGCGCCCAAATTGGCGGCGTTTGCCATCGTCATCCGTTTGCTGGTAGAGGGCTTCCTGCCGCTGGCCTTTGACTGGCAGCAGATGCTGGGCGTGCTGGCGGTGGCCTCGCTGTTCCTGGGGAATCTGGCCGCCATCGCACAGACCAACCTGAAGCGGATGCTCGCGTTCTCGACGATTTCCCAGATGGGTTTTGTGCTGCTGGGTCTCATGGCGGGCGTCGTGAATGGCAATGTGTTGTCGGCAGCCAATGCCTACAGCTCATCGATGTTCTACATCGTGACCTATGTGCTGACGACGCTGGCCACTTTCGGCGTCATCATGCTGCTCGCGCGCGAAGGTTTCGAGAGCGAGGAAATCTCCGATTTCGCCGGTCTGAACCAGCGCAGCCCGCTCTATGCCGGTGTGATGGCCGTCTGCATGTTCTCTCTCGCCGGTATTCCGCCGCTGGTCGGCTTCTATGCCAAGCTTGCCGTCTTGCAGGCGCTCGTATCTTCTGGGCAGACCTCCTACCTTGCGCTCGCCGTGTTTGCCGTGATGATGTCGCTGATTGGCGCTTTCTACTACCTGCGCGTGGTGAAGGTCATGTACTTCGACAACCCGATCACCGCGACCACCGTGTCGGCTCCCCTCGATGTGCGGGCGGTGCTGTCGATCAACGGAGCGCTGGTGCTGATTCTGGGGATTGTCCCTGGCGGTCTGATGTCACTTTGCGCGAATTCCATCGTGCAGATGCTCAAGACCTGAGCGGGTTCGGCAAGACGGCGCAAGGCGCTTGCAGGCGCCGAATCGGGGCCCTGACCCTGGTGGTTTGCCGACGCCTTTTGGCAGGGCGCGCTCAGTGAATCTAACGACGAGCCCCCGTGTTTCCGTCGCGACACTGAAATTCCGTGGATCGTGCGCGAACTGGACGATGTTTCTGCCCTGCCAGGTCCTGCCGCTTTCAACCGGATGCGCCTGGGTCGTGACGGGCCGTCCCACCGGTTTCCGGCGGCCGAGCAGTGCCCTTTTGCCTTTGAACCCAGGAAGGACCAGACCTTGAGTTCCAACGACAGCCACTTGATCGAGGTGATGACCCGGCGCGAGGAGTTGTTCCGCGGTCGCTTCCTGCATGCATTCCGCGACGCCGTGCGTCTGCCTGACGGGAGTGCGAGTGACCGGGAGTACCTCGTTCATCCCGGCGCGGTGATGGTGATTCCGTTCCTGCCCGGTGAGGACGGCGCTGTCCGTTTGGTGCTGGAGCGCCAATATCGTTATCCCATCGGCGAGGTCATGGTCGAGTTCCCGGCCGGCAAACTTGATCCTGGCGAGGATCGTCTGGCCTGCGCGCGCAGGGAACTGCAGGAGGAGACCGGCTTCGTGGCGCTGGAATGGGCGCGAGCTGGTGTGATACATCCGGTGATCTCCTATTCGACGGAGTTCATCGAAATCTGGTTTGCACGCGGGCTGACACTGGGCGAGCGCCGGCTCGATGCCGGCGAGTTTCTCGATGTCTTCACGGCGACGCCGCAGCAACTCGCCATCTGGTGTCGTGAGGGGGTCGTGACGGACGCGAAAACCGTCGCAGGCCTGCTCTGGGTCCAGCAGGTGCTTTCCGGGGCATGGACGCTCGACTGGCATGCGCCGGATGCTGCGGCAACGCCATAATAAGGCCATGAAAGTCCTGGACCTTCAGTGCGCGCACCTTCATACCTTCGAGGGCTGGTTTGCCTCCGAGGATGATTTCCAGGACCAGCTCGTGCGCGGGCTGGTGTCCTGCCCGGTGTGCAACGACACAGCCGTTGTCAAGCTGCTCAGCGCGCCCAGGCTGAATTTGGGTGGGACGGATGCACCGTCGCTGCCGGCCTCGGCGGTTGCGACAGCGCGCCCCGGTGAGGTGATGCAAACAGCACATGCAACCTGGATGCAGATGATGCGTCGTGTCATGGCCAACACCGAAGACGTGGGCGAGCGTTTTGCCGAGGTGGCGCGTCAGATGCACTATGGCGAAGCGCAGGAACGCAACATTCGCGGCAAGGCGTCCGCCGAGGAAACCGAGGCGCTGCTGGACGAGGGCATTGCGGTGCTGCCCCTTCTGATTCCTGAAGCGCTCAAGGAGCCGCTTCAGTAACGGGCACCCATGGGCACCCATGGGCCCCCATGGGCCCCATGCAAGGGCTCAGGCCGTGAATTGCAGCGCTGCAAGTCGGGCGTAGACACCGTCGGCCGTTACCAGCGCGTCGTGAGTGCCCTGTTCGACGATACGACCGTGCTCCAGTACCACGATTCGGTCCGCCTTCTGCACCGTCGCCAGACGATGGGCGATGACCAGCGTCGTGCGCGCTCCGCTGTGTTGGCGCATGGCCGAGTCCAGTGCCGCCTGCACCACGCGCTCGCTTTCCGCGTCCAGCGCGCTCGTGGCCTCGTCCAGCAGGAGCAGGGGGGCGTCCTTCAGCATGGCACGTGCGATGGCGATGCGCTGGCGCTGCCCGCCGGACAGCCGCACACCGCGTTCGCCCAGAAACGTGTCATAGCCCTCGGGCAGGGCTCGGATGAAATCGTCGGCAAAGGCCGCGGATGCCGCCGCGTGGACGTCCGCCTCGGTCGCTTCAGGCCGACCGTAGCGAATATTCTCCAGCGCGGAAGCCGAGAAGATGACCGCATCCTGGGGCACGATTGCAATGCGCCGGCGCAGATCGTCCAGCGCCAGCGACTGAACCGCAGTGCCATCAATGCGCACCGCGCCCGTGCCAGGGTCGTAGTAACGCAGCAGCAACTGGAAGACGGTGCTTTTGCCGGCGCCGCTGGAGCCGACCAGCGCCACCGTTTCGCCCGGCGAGATGGCGAGCGAAAAATCGGCAAGTGCCGGGGTTGCCGGGCGCGACGGGTAGTGAAACGTGATTGCTTCAAATTCAATAGCTGAACCTGACCGATTGACCATGGGTCTGGCCGGATTTTTGGGTGAAACGATGGTCGAGGGGCTGTGCAGCAACTCCATCAGACGCTCGGTGGCACCGGCGGCGCGCAGCAGGTCGCCATAGACCTCGCCCAGCACCGCAAACGCGCCCGCCAGGATGATTACGTACACCACGGTCTGTCCCAGGTGTCCGGCCGACATCCGGCCCTCCATGACCGCCTGCGTGCCCTGGTAGAGGCCCCAGAGCAGCGCGGCGGACGTTGCGATGATGATGAAGGCCACCAACACCGCGCGGGCACGGGTGCGGCGCACCGCCGTCATGAAAGCCTGTGCGGTCGCATGGTCAAAGCGCGCGGCCTCGCGACCTTCGGCGGTGTAGCTCTGCACCACGGGAATGGCGTTGAGCACCTCGGCCGCGATGGCGCTGGAGTCGGCCACACGGTCCTGGCTGGCGCGCGAGAGCTTGCGAACCCGCCGCCCGAACCACAGGGCGGGCAACACCACGCACACCAGCACCACGGCGACCTGCAGCATCACCCACGGGTTGGTCCAGACCAGCATGGCGAGCGCGCCGATGCCCATGACGGCGTTGCGCAGCCCCATGCTGAGCGAGGAGCCCACCACGGTTTGCACCAGCGTCGTGTCTGTGGTCAGGCGCGACAGCACCTCGCCGGTCTGTGTGGTCTCGAAGAACTCGGGGCTTTGCTGCAGCACATGGGCATAGACGGCGTTGCGCAGATCCGCAGTCACCCGTTCGCCCAGCCAGCTGACCATGTAGAAGCGGCAGGCGGAAAAGATACCCAGGGCGACGGCCACCGAAAACAGTGCCAGAAAATGCCCACGCAGGGCCATGATCTGCGCTCCGCGCTCGGGCGCGGCCTCGCCTGGGGCCGTGGCCGCCAGCGCCCCGCCGTCAATCAGGCTGCGCAGGGCCAGCGGGAAGGCCAGCGTCGCCAGCGCCGCGAGCAGCAGGAACAGACCGGCCAGGACGATGCGGCCCCGATAGGGCCGCAGAAACGGAAGTAGCCCCGAAAGGGACTTCACCGGGACGCTGCTTTTTTCAGAGGCAAGCGATGGCGCCGAGGCGCTGGAACGAGATGCAGACATGACCGCCAGTGTAGAAGCTGGCGGCCCTGTCTTGCCGGTGGACTAGAGATTGCCCGCGAACAGCCTGCGGATCACGGCGTCCTTGAAGCTGTGCGCGTCAGCCAGGCCCAGTCGTTCCAGATAGGCCTGCGGCGCCTGTTTGCCTTCCCAGAAGCTCTTGAACGCCACGGAGAGCAACTCACTGGGGTGTTGCGTGGCGTGCTTGAGCTTCTTCAGCGCGCCGACGATCTTCAGCTCGTCGGCCGTGAGGTCGGTGCCGAACGGGAAGGGCGGCAACAGGCCGGCATCAGCCCAGGGGTGCAGTTTCTCTTCGAGTGCTTCCGGCAGGTTGTTGCGGTAGCGCTCGGGCACCTCGTAGTCGCGCTCAAGCTTGCCGTGGGCCTTGGCCTGCTTGACCAGTTCCTCCTGGAAGCGAGAGTCTGCCACGGCGATCAGCCGTTTCACCACTTCGCTGTCGGGCTGGCCGCGCACGTCGGCAATGCCGTATTCGGTGATGATGATGTCACGCAGGTGGCGCGGAATCGTCACGTGGCCATAGTTCCAGACGATGCTGCTCCTGAGGCCGTCCTTGTTGTCGTGCGTGGCGCGCAGCATCATCAGCAGGCGCGCATCCGGAAGGGCATGCGCCATGGCGACGAAGTTGTACTGGCCGCCAACCCCGCTGACCACCTGGCCGGACTCCAGCGCGTCGCTGGCGACGGCCCCCAGCAGCGTGGCGATCATCGTGGTGTTCATGAAACGGGCCTTGCGCCGCTGTGCTCGCTTGAGGTCACCCTGGCCGTAGAGCTGGTTGATGAAATCGATCCGCGTCATGTCGATCTTCGCCAACTCCTGCGGCGGCATGCTGCGCAGACGCTCGTAGAAGTCGTTCGGTCCGAGGAAGAAGCCACCCGTCATGTAGATGCCGCCGATCAGGCGAGCCCCAAGCATCGTGGCGCAGAGTTTGTCGAACGCCTCCTTGTCGGACAGATCACACGAGCAACGTTCACCGTCGAGCACCAGGTCGCGCCCTTCCAATGTCACGCCGGTGCGCAGGACGCCGAACTTTTTCAGGAAGGCGACGTCCGCCTCGGACAGTGGTGTGCCGATCCGTCCTGCGGCCAGCAAGGCGCGCACCGTCTCGGGCGTGACGACCTCGCTGGCGAGCCGGCCGTCATTGAGCATCTGCTGCAGAACGGTGTCACCGTAGACTTCGCGGCGAATGATGCCGGCCTCGATCAGCTTCAGGAAGCCATTGACGAACATCTCCGAGCAGCCATACAGCCCCTGGTCGAACCGGCCCAGTTCGCGGCCTTCCAGGCCGTCCGGGGCGAGCGTTTCAAGGATGCTGCGGTAGTCTTCTCCGTGGCGGTCGCGCACGATCAGGGCCTGCGCGATCGCGTCCCCGAGCGAGCCGATGCCAATCTGGAGCGTGCCACCGTCGGCCACGAGGCTGGAGGCGTGCAGGCCGATCGCATAGTCCGCCGCGCTGACCTTGTTGTTGGGTGCCCCGAAGACCGTGTGGGTGCCGGCCGGGTCGGTCACCACCACATCATAGAAGTCGGGCCCGACCTCCGCGCCATTGGGCATGAAGGGCATCTTCTTGTTGATGACGCCGATCGTCATCAGCGGCTGCCCTGCCGCGCGCATTTTTTCGATCACCTCGAAGGCCACGTCAGGATTGCTGGACAGGCTCAGGCGCATCGCCTCGCCTTCGCCCTGCACGCCCACCGCCTGGGCGATCACATTCATGCCCTGAACCGCCATGTCGCGGGCCACGAAGGTGTAGTTGGTGGAGATGTAGTTGAGCTGAGCCGCTTCGTTGCCGATGTAGTCGCCGGTCTTCATGAAGAACTCGCGCACTTCAATGTTGGGCGGCAGCGCGTGGGCGCGGAGGTCCACGGCGTATTCCAGATCGGGATAGTCGGCAAACACGCGTTCGACCAGGGGTTCCAGGAAGTGCTGCTCCAGATCGCTCTTGCCCACGGGTTTGATCAGCGAGAGGGCGGTGATGATGCGCAGCTTGCGCGCCGGATTCGCCTTGATGCGGCGATACAGCGCGTTCACGAAGGGATTGGGCTTGCCAACGGCCAGCGGAATGCCGAGCACGATGTCGCCAGGAATGGTGTCGAGCACGTGGTCAACGGCCGCTTCGAGCGAATCGATGAAGAGGGGCTGGGTCATGATTGTCTCCAGATAGAACAGTCTCAAACGACTGTCTCACTGTAGGACGCAGCCCGGGGGCGGGTCTTGATCCAGAGCAATTTGGCAGCGAATGACGGGCCTTCGGCGGCAGCCGCCGACTACAGGCGAAGCGGCTGCGCGTAGCCGGTCATCTCCAGATAGCCGTGGCCGGCCAGTCGTCCGTTGGAGTCCCGCAGCTCGCTCAGGCCTTCCCAGTAGATGGCGCCGGTGGAGGCCCGGCTGTCGAGCTCCTGGTTGTCGATGACAGCCCTGACCGTGTAGAAGTCCGCCGGCGTGCGAACGATCCACTCCACCGGGTAGCTGGCCAGGCTCATCGGGCTTTTCCAGAAACGCTGCGGGCTGAACATCACCTCGCCCGGACTGAAGACATAGACGCCACCGGCGCGCGGGCGGAATGAGCCGCCGTCCCAGAGTGTCCGCCCGGTTTTGCTGCGCAGGCGAAACGCGGTGAGCGCGCTGCCGTCCAGCAGGTTCATGCCGATCCAGTCCCAGCCGACGGCGTCCGGGTGCAGCAGGGCCTCGCTCCACTCATGGTCCAGCCAGGCCTGGCCGGTGACCTCCAGGGTCTGCCCCTTCAGGGAGATGCGGCCCCGTGTGGCCAGCTGGGGCAGGCTGTAGTAGTAGCTGGCCTGCTGCGGCTCGGGGCCCTTTCGCGAGAGGCCCTGATCGCCTTGCAGCAGCGGTGGCTGCGTCGGCTCGCACACCAGGTCCAGCGAGAAATCACCGCCCGGCAGCCGGGCCAGCCAGGCACCGTCCGCGGGCCGGCGCGTCAGCGACCAGTCACGCAGCGTGATGGCGCCATCCATCACATCGGCGCCCGCGGCGCCAAAGCCTTCGCGGGCGATGCGCTGGTCATGCCACAACTTGCGGCCCTGCACGTCGGTGAGCGCGGCATGGGCAAAGATCAGCTGCCTGGCGGCAAAGGCCGAGCCCATCGCCTGGGTGGCGTCCACCCGGGTTCGGAAAAAGGTCACCTGAAAGCCGAATTCGCGTCCCCCGGCCCCCGGTGTGCGGGCCCGACCGGTGACATACCACCATTCGGTGCGCAGATCCGGGTGCGCGCCGTGGTCGCGCGGAAACACAAGCGCGCGCCGGGGCAGGGCGGAGGCGACGGGCGTGGCGGCCAGGCCGGGCCGGGCCAGAGGCCCGCCGAGAACGCCGGCGAGCAACAAGGAACGTCGGCGCATCACCAGTCCTCCTTCACCGCCAGCACCGCATCGCGCCCGGCTGCGGCGCGTCCGGACAGCCACGCCGTCACGGTGCCCGCAGCCACCACGGCCGCGCACAGCGCCAGCAGGCGCCCCCAGGGTGCGGCCAGGTCCATGGTCCAGTGAAAGCTCTGCGGGTTCACCACTTTCACCAGCACGACCGAGACCGCCAGCCCCAGCAGCAGCCCGGCCAGCGCGCCGATGGCCGTCCATGCCGCGCCTTCGCCGGCCACCACGGCCAGGATCTGCCGGCGCGTCAGGCCCAGGTGCGCCAGCAGGCCGAACTCCTTGCGCCGCGCCAGCACCTGCGCGCTGAAGCTCGCCGCCACGCCGAACAGGCCGATCGCAATCGCCACCGCCTGCAGCCAGTAGGTGACGGCGAAGCTTCGGTCGAAGATGCGCAGCGAGGTGGCGCGGATCTGCGCGGCCGAGGCGAACTCCAGTCCGGTGTCCAGCCCGTCGGTACCCGGGGCACCGGATCCCGCGGCGCGGCGCACGGCCGCCTGCACCTGGCTGGCGTCAGCGCCGTCGGCCAGCCACAACGCGAGGTCGTTCACGCGCCGGTCGCCGGTCAGGCGCTCATAGTCATGGCGGTCGATCACGATGGCACCGGACTGCCGGGCATAGTCGCGCCACACGCCTGCTACAAAAAAAGTAGCTGAAAATGACTGTTCTGCGCTGGGACCGGGTCGAAAAAAGGCTGAAAGTGGCGCGAACACCTGTCCCGGGCGCGCGCCATAGAGGTCCACCATGGCTTCGCTGACCCAGATGCCGATCTGCCCCTCGGGCACGTGCAGCGCCTCGCCCACCAGCGCGGTGCCGCGGCCCATGCCATCGCCGTCGCGGCTGATCAGGGCCACCGCAGGGCGGGCGGGGTCCAGCTGCAGCGGCACGAAGCGCTGCGTGGCCAGCCGCTTCACGCCCGGCAGTTTCGCCACCTCGCGCACCAGCTCGGGCGGGAAGTAGACCGTGTCGGCCGCGCCGGTGCCCATGGCCGCGCGCACGTACAGATCCGCCGGCAGCACCACATCCAGCCAGTGCGTCACCGATTCGCGAAAGCTCGCCACCATCACGGTGAGGGCCACCGCCAGGCTCAGCGAGGCGACGACCCCGCTGACGGCCACCGCGGCACTTTCGCGCACGCGCCGTGCGCGCTCCACCGCGAGCAGCGGCAGCAGGCGGCGCGCCACGCGCGGGGCCAGCCGGTTATAAGTCAGGCCGATCAGCCAGGGCAGGGCCGTGATGCCGCCCACCAGCAGCAGCCCGACCGACACATAGGCCGCCAGCGGGATGCCCGCCACCGGCGGGGTCTGTGCCAGCAGCACGCCGGCAGCAATCAGCAGCAGGGGCACGGCGCGGTGCTGTCCGGTCTGTAGCGAAGCACCCAGGCCCTTGAGCGTCTGCGCGGGGGGCAGTCGTTGCGCCGCGCGCGCCGGCCACCAGCCGCCCACCCCTGCAGCCGCCACGCCCAGCAGCCCGTAGAGCAGCGCGGCCCCGCCCTCCCATTGCAGGGCCGGTGCCACGCCGGCAAAGAAGCCGCCGCCCAGGTCGCCGCCGAGCAGTCGCAGCGCCAGCGCCGCCAGCGCCGTGCCCAGCGCGATGCCGCCAGCGCTGCCGGCGGCACCCAGCAGCAGCGACTCCACCAGCACCACCCGCAGGCGCTGGCGCGGGGTCAGGCCGAGCACGCCCAGCAGCGCGAACTGCTGTGCGCGCCGCGCCACACTCAGCGAGAGCACGGAAAACACCAGGAAAGCCCCGGTGAACAGGGCCACCAGTGCCAGCACCGTGAGATTCACGCGGTAGGCGCGCGACAGGTTGCTCACCCGCTCGGCCGCGTCGCCGGGCTCGCCGGCCGTGACCCCCGCCGGCAGCCGCAGCGATGCGATGAAGGCCGAGCGGTCGGTGCCGGGCTGCAGGCGCAGGTCGATGCGGCTGAGGCGGCCTGCCGCGCCGAACAAGTCCTGCGCGGCGCCGATGTCCATCACGGCCAGCGGCGCGCCGCCCGCGTTCACGCTGCCGCCCACGCTCACCGCGCGCAGCGCCAGCGCGCTTTGCAGCTGCAGCGAAGGGGCGCCGTCGCCCGGCAATCCGCCGGGCGCCAGCGCCGCCATCGCGGCCGGGTTCAGGAACACGGTGGCTGGGGCCAGCACCGCGAGCCGGTCGGCCCCGGCGGCGGGTTGGGGCATCAGGGCCGGCGCCATGGCCCCAACCGTGAGCGCATCGATTCCCACCACGCGCACCGGCACGCGCCGGCGGTCCTGCCCAGGGGCGATGGCGTAGGTGGACAACTCCAGCACCGGGCTGGCCAGCACCACCTGCGGATGCGTGGCCGCTCGGGCGAACAGCGACTCGTCCAGGTTTCCCTGCACGCTGCGCAGTTCCAGGTCGGGCTGGCCATTGACCGCGCGCACCGCGCTGGCGAACTCGCCCAGCGCCGAGGCATTGATCAGGTGCACCGAGAACGCCAGCGCTACCCCCAGCATCACCGCCACGACCGCCGCCGCATTGCGCCAGGGGTGGTGGCGCAATTCCTGCCAGGAGAAGGTGCGCAAGAGAGCGAGCATGCGGTCGATTGTGCCGGTGCGCTCGGGATGGCGTGCAGCCGCCGGTTGATTTGATGTGCCGCAAAGAAGGCCCATTGCACCCGGGCGGGCTCTTGAGATCGGTTCGCCAGTGCCCATATCCTGTTGCAAGGGCCGTTTCAGTCCGGAAGCGATGCCCGGTTTTCAACTCTTGCAAAGGAGCACACCATGAGTTCACTGATGACACGCGGCGGATTGTTTGATGACTTCTTCAAGGACATTGCGCCTGGCTTTTATGTTCGGCCTCTGCACGGCGACCCGCTGCCGTCGCCGGCCCAGATCAAGGTCGACGTGAAGGAAAACGACAAGGCTTACACCGTACAGGCCGAAGTGCCGGGTGTGAGCAAGGACGAGATCCACGTGTCGCTCGACGGCAACGTGGTGACCCTGCGCGCCGAGGTCAAGCAGGAGGACCGCCAGGGTTCGGACGAGAAGGTGCTGCGCAGCGAGCGCTATTACGGTGCTGTGTCGCGCAGTTTCCAGCTGCCGATGGACATCGACCAGGCGCAGGCCAAGGCGAAGTACGACAACGGCGTGCTGACCCTGACCCTGCCGAAGAAGGACCNNNNGCTGCCGATGGACATCGACCAGGCGCAGGCCAAGGCGAAGTACGACAACGGCGTGCTGACCCTGACCCTGCCGAAGAAGCTGACCAACGGCTCGCAACGGCTGACGATCGAATAAACCGGGTCCCCGCCAGGGGTGAGGCGGCTGGCTGCAAGGCTGGCCGCCTTTTTCTTTGGGCTCAGGTCTTGCGCCGGGGCGCTCTGGCATCATTCCGGCTTCCATGTCGCCAGGGTGCGTGATGCCTGTTCAAAGCCGGATTCGCGGGTTCTTCTTGTGCGTGTCGGTGCTGGCGCTGGGCCTGACCGGCCTGGGGCCGGTCGCGTGGGCGCAGCCCTTGAGCCTGGCCAGCGACCCGGCCGTGATGGCGCGCGTGGCGCTGGGCGAGCTGAAGCACGGCCAGGCGGCGGTGGGTGTCTGGCGTGACGGAAAGGCCCACGAAGCGCGGGTGCAGTCGGGCGACGCGACCCCAGCGGCGGCGCCTGGATCCGGCGCGCCGCCGCTGTTCGAGATCGGCTCCATCAGCAAGGTGTTCACCGGGCTGCTGCTGGCGCAGGCGGTGGAGCGCGGCGATCTGGGCCTTGACGACCGGCTGGGCGACGTGCTCGCTGGCAAAGTGGCTTTCAGCTCGCCTGCTGTCGCGTCGATCACGCTGCGCCAGCTGGTCACCCACAGCTCCTGCCTGCCGCGCCTGCCGCCGGATTTCCGCGAGGCCGGCCCACCCGAGAGCCCGTACCGCCGCTACGACCGGCCCCGGATGTGGGCCGCGCTGGCATCCCTGCAACTGACGCAGGCACCCCCGTGCGAGGCCAGCTACAGCAACCTGGGCTTCGGCCTGCTGGGCGAAATCCTGTCGGAGCGTTATGGCAAGCCCTGGAGCGAACTGGTGCGCGAGCGCATCACGGCACCGCTGGGCATGACCGACACCCTGCAGCATCTGGGCGAGCAGGCGCCGCGCCTGGCCCCGGGGTTTGACGGCCGCCAGCCCACCACGCCCTGGGACATGCAGGCCTTCGCCGGGGCGGGCGCCTTGCGCTCCACCGTGCCCGACCTGCTGCGTTTCAGCCGGGCCGTGCTGGCCGGCCGAAACGGGCCGCTGGGCCCGGCGGCCGAACGCATGCTGACGCCGCTGGGGCGCATCGACACGGGCGAGATCGGCTACGGCGTCTGGATTCGGGGGCCGAAGGAGCGGCGCAGCTATTTCCATGAAGGCTGGACCAGCGGCTACCGCTCGGTCTGGATGGTCCTGCCCGAGACGCAGGAGGCATTTGTGCTGCTCACCAGCAATGGCCAGGCCCAGCCCTGGCGGGTGCGCAATGCCATTGCGGGCAGCTATTACCCGGTGGTGGCGTCACCCTTCACGCTCCCGGCGGATCAGCTGACGCCCTACGCGGGCCTCTACCGCTCCAGCGTGGGCGGCACCCTCACCGTGGTGGCACAGGACGGCGTGCTGTACCGACGGCCCGTCAACGTGGCCTTTCGCGCCCTGACGCCGGCCGGCCCGGATCGCTTCGTGGATCAGGAGCAGGGCCTGAGCTACCAGTTCACGCGCCAAAACGGCCAGCCGGCTGCGGCCACGGTCACCCAGGGCGGTGGCGAGCAGACGCTGACACGCATCGAGGTCCGCGCGCCGGCGCTGGCCGTGCTGCCGGATGCCGTGGCGGCCGGCTATGCCGGGCGCTTCGTCGCCCAACGCGTTTTCGGCGCCGACCTGGTGTTGGACGTGCGCGCGGCCGACGGCCAGCTGGCGGTGCAGTCCGGCAATTTCCCTCGCGTGCCGGTGTTCCCCGTGCCGGGGCGGCCGGACCGGTTTGCCTACGAGGTGGTCAAGGCCGAGTTGCAGTTCGAGCGCGACGCCGGCGGCCGGGTGGTGGCGCTGGTGCTGCACCAGAACGGCGAGCACCGGGCCGTGCGCGCCACCGACTGATCGGTGCCGATCGGCCCGCTCAAGCGCGGATGCCGTCTGCCGTCAGGTGCAGCACCCGGTCGGCGCGCGCGGCGGCGGCCTCCGAATGGGTGACCAGCACCACCGAGGTACCGTGGCGGCGCACCTGATCGACCAGCACGTCCATGACCTTCAGCGCCGTGGTCGGGTCGAGGTTGCCCGTGGGCTCGTCGGCCAGCAGCAAGGTGGGGCGGTGGATCAGCGCGCGCGCGATGGCCACGCGCTGCAGCTGGCCGCCGCTGAGCTGTTGCGGCAGCCGCGCGCCGAGGCCGCCCAGGCCCACGGCGTCCAGCATCTGTGCCACGCGCGCGTCGTCGTGCACGTTCAGCAGCATGAGCGGCAGCGCCACGTTCTGGGCCACGTCCAGGTGCGGCAGCACGTGAAAGGCCTGGAACACGAAGCCGACGTGCTGGCGCCGCCAGAGTGCGCGGGCGTCGTCGCCGAGGGCGCCGATGTCCACCCCATCCAGCGTGACCGTGCCCTCGTTCCAGTCGTCCAGCGCGGCCATGCAGTTCAGCAGCGTCGACTTGCCGACACCGGATTCGCCCACGATGGCGACGAACTCACCGGGCGCCACGCTGAGCGAGACGTTGGCAAACACCGCGGTGTCGCCGTAGCGCTTGGTGAGGTGGGTGACGACGAGGCTCATGGGTGGGCGCCTTGCGCGACGAGTTGATCGACCTGGTCCAGCACCTGCGCCAGCGCATCGGGGTGGTCGCAGGGCACGATCCGCCGCGCCGGCATGGAACGCAACCAGGTGATCTGCCGCTTGGCGAGCTGCCGCGTGGCGTTGATGCCCAGTTCGCGCAGCCGTTCCACCGGAAAGGGCGCGTCGCCGGTCTGTGCATCGAGCAGCTCCCAGGCCTGGCGGTAGCCCACGCAGCGCATGGACGGCAGATCGGCGTGCAGGTCGCCGCGCGCGCGCAGCCGCCGGACCTCGTCCAGCAGGCCCGCCTGCAGCATGGCGTCGAAACGCTGGGCGATGCGCGCGTGCAGCCAGGCCCGATCGGCAGGTTCCAGGGAAATCAGCGGCATTCCCGGCGTGGAATGGTCATCAGCTGCTATGGATTTTGGGCTGTGAAACGACGACAGCGGTCGCCCGCTGATTCGGTGCACCTCCAGCGCCCGCTGGATGCGCTGCGAGTCGTTAGGCGCCAGGCGCGCGGCCGTGGCCGGGTCCACGCGCGCCAGCTCGGCGTGCATCGCGGGCCAGCCTTTCTCCCGCGCCTCGGCGTCCAGCTCTGCCCGTACGGCGGGGTCGGCCGGGGGCATGTCGTCCAGGCCCTGGGTCAGCGCCTTGAAATACAGCATGGTGCCGCCCACCAGCAGCGGCAGCCGCCCGCGCGCGCGGATTTCGCCGATCAGGCGGCGCGCATCCAGCACGAATTCGGCAGCGCTGTAGGCCTGCCGGGGGTCGCGGATGTCGATCAGGTGGTGCGGGACGGCGGCGAGTTCGGCTGTCGAGGGCTTGGCGGTGCCGATGTCCATGCCGCGGTACACCAGCGCCGAATCGACGCTGATGATCTCCACGTCGTGGCGTTGCGCGATCGCCAGCGCGGCCGCCGTCTTGCCGCTGGCCGTGGGGCCGGCCAGGCCGATGGCGCCACTTGCAGCCAGGTCCTGCATGTCAGTGCCGGGGGGTGTGCCCGTGCCGCTGCACCAGCGTCCAGGCGGACAGCGTGATCAGCACACTCCAGAACCAGATCCCATAGACCATGGGAAACACCGTGCCGTCCATGTGCGCACCGAGCCAGCCGCCCATGGCGAACGCCGCCACCATCATCAGGAAGCCGTTGAGCGCGGACGCGGTGCCCGCCGCCTGCGGAAACGGCCCGATGGCGCCACTTTGCCCGCAGGGCTGGTGCGCCCCGTGGCCCAGCATGAACAGGTAGAACGGCCCCACGATGGCCCAGGGGCCGTACCAGGCGCTGGTCGAGCCGACCATCGCCAGCACCGCCATCAGCGTGCCGCCGGTGATCGTCAGCACCCCCGCCAGCGCCACGGTGCGTCGCACGCCCAGGCTCAGCAGCAGCCGCCGGCAGATGAAGGTGCCAACGATGTAGGACAGCGACATGGAGAACATCAACAGCCCGTAGCGCGTCTTGCTCAGGCCCAGCACCTTGATGAAGACGAAAGACGAGGTCGCCAGAAAGGTGAACAGCCCGCCATACGATGCGGCCGACAGCGCGGAGAAGGCCAGAAAGGTCGGATGGCGCAGGATGAGCCCCCAGGTCTTCGCGAGAGAGGCCGGGTGGAGCGCGCGCCGGTTGGCGGGGGGCACGGTCTCTTCGAAGCGCAACGCGATCAGCGCCAGCGTGGCGGCGCCAAACACGGCCACGCCCAGCAGCGTGGCGCGCCAGCCGAACAGGTCGGACAGCAGGCCACCCAGCGGCGCGCTGGCGCAGGCGATCACGCCCAGGCCGCTCAGGCCCTTGGACATGGCCCGTGCCGCATCCACCGGCTGATACAGGTCACGCACCACCGCGCGCGCACCCATCACGCCCGCGCCCATCGCCGCGCCCTGCACGGTGCGCCAGACGATCAGCAGGTCCATCGACGCGGCCAGCGCGCTGCCCACCGAGGCGGCCACGTAGGCCACCATGCCCCACAGCAGCACCGGGCGGCGGCCGAAACGGTCGGACAGCGGCCCCCAGACCAGCTGGGACAGGCCGAACGAAAGCAGCAGGGCGGTCAGGGTGAGCTGGGCCTGTGCCATCGAGGCGCCGAATCCCTCGGTCAGCGCGGGCAGCGCCGGCAGGTACAGATCGGTGGTGACCGGCTGCAACCCCAGCAGCAGGGACAGCAGCAGCACGATCAGGCCCGGCGACATGGCCGATGCGGCGGCCGTCTTTGCCGGGGCGCGGGAGGTGGGAGGCATCCAGCAGAGCGTATCAGATGGGCAGGATGGGTCGGATCGCCGCCGACGGATGGCATCCTCATTACATTTTGAACCGTGGTCCTGGCGTCGGGGTTCCTAACCAGAAGCGTTTTGAATGGCCGGTCAAAGTGCCGACCGCCTGCGGTGTCATCTGTCCTTCGAAGTCGGAGGCGGGAAGGATCTTCGAAAAGGAAACTTATACGGGAAAAGAGTGGTTTGAATCTTCCTTGTGGATATGCATGGCCAAACTGTCTTACAACACATTTAAGAAAGGAACATCCATCCCTTCCTCAAGTCGCGCTGCGCGCGGATGAGGCGGTTGGCGCTTGCCGAATGCCCGCCACACGGCGCTTGAACAGGTTCTTGAAATCATCGATGTATGTGAACACCGCCGGCACCACCAGCAGGCTCAGCAGCGTCGAGGTGATCAGGCCGCCGATCACGGCGATGGCCATGGGCGAACGAAAGCTCGGGTCGGCGCCCCAGCCCAGGGCCAATGGCAGCATGCCGGCGCCCATGGCGATGGAGGTCATCACGATCGGGCGGCTGCGTTTGTGACAGGCGTCCACCAGCGCATCGAAGCGCCCCAAGGGTGCCACGGTGGGCTGCCCGTCGGGGCCCAGGTGGCCTTCTCGCGCCAGGATAGCGTAGTCCACCAGCAAGATCGAGTTCTTGGTGACGATGCCCATGAGCATGATCAAACCGATCATCGAAGGCATCGACAACGCGCGCCCAGTGAGCAGCAGGGCCACGAACGCTCCTCCCGCGCTCAAGGGGAGCGCAGCGAGGATCGTGACCGGCTGCATGAAGTCGTGGAACAGCAGCACCAGCACACCGTAGATGCACAGCACGCCAATCAGCATGGCAATGCCGAAACTGGCAAACAAGGCTTGCATTTCCTGGGCATCGCCCAGTTCGGCAATGCTGACGCCGGGCGGCAGATTCCTCAGGCTGGGGAGGGCGCGGGCTTCCTCGTTCAGGTCGCCGAGCTGGCGGCGGCCGAGCTCCACGTCCAGCGTCACGTTGCGGCTGCGGTTGAGCCGGTCAATCTGGGCCGGGCCGCTCTCCATGCTCAGCGTGGCCACGGTGCCCAGCATCACCGGCCCGTTCTTGCCGGGCACCGTCAGGCGCTCGAGTGTGGCCAGATCGGCGCGAACGGCGTCCGGCAGCTTGACGCGGATCGGTACCTGGCGTTCGCTCAGGTTCAGCTTGGGCAGGCTGGTGTCGTAGTCGCCTGCGGTGGCTACGCGCACGGTTTCGCCGATGGCGGCCGCCGTCACGCCGAGGTCGGCGGCGCGCGCGCTGTCGGGGCGCACGATGATCTCCGGGCGCACCAGGGAGGCGCTGGAGCTGATGTTGCCCACGCCCTGCAAGGTGCGCAGTTCGCGTTCGACCTTCTGAGCGCTGGCCAGCAGCGCGACCGGGTCGTCGCTCTTGAGCACGAGCTGCATCTTCACGCCCGAGTCCGGCGGGCCGACCGTGAAGCGTGCGCCGGGGATGTCCAGCATCTTGTTGCGCAGCTGGGTCTCGATATCGGCCATGGAGGCGCTGCGGTCGTTGCGGTGGCTGGTCGTGAGTGTGAGCACGGCTCGGCGTGCCTCGGCGGCTGCGCCGGGCGCGAAGGCATCCCCGCTGGAGCCGCCGCCGATCGAGCTGAACACGCCCTTGATCTCCGAGATGGTCATGGCCGCGACGCGCGCCTGTTCGGCCACGGCGCGGGTCTCGGCCAGAGTACTGCCGGGGGGCAGTTCGATGGTGATCTGGGTCTGACCGCGGTCCGCCGCCGGTACGAAGCCGGTCGGCAGCAGCGGCACCAGCGAGATCGAGCCCAGGAAGAACACCGCAGCACCCGACATGGTGATGGCGCGGTGCCGCAGGCACCAGCGCATGGTCGCCATGTAGCGCGCCATGAGCCAGCCGTCGGGTGCCTCGTGATACGCCGCCTTGGGGTCGGCGTGCGCGGCGTTCTTGTGCGGCTTCAGGATGTAGGCCGCCATCATGGGTGTCAGCAGGCGCGCCACCACCAGCGAGGCCAGGATGGCCAGCACGGCGGTCCAGCCGAACTGCTTGAAGAACAGGCCGGGGATACCACCCATGAAGGCAGTGGGCAGAAACACTGCGACCAGCGCGAAGGTGGTGGCGATCACCGCCATGCCGATTTCGTCGGCCGCGTCCATCGCCGCCTGATAGGGCGACTTGCCCATGCGCAGATGGCGCTCGATGTTCTCGATCTCGACAATGGCATCGTCCACCAGCACGCCGACCACCAGGGCCAGCGACAGCAGGGTGACGGTGTTGAGCGTGTAGCCAAAATAGTGCAGCCCCAGGAAGGTGGGAATGGCCGACAGCGGCAAGGCGGCGGCGGCCACCAGCGTGGCGCGCCAGTCGCGCAGGAACCACCACACCACGAGGATCGCCAGCAGCGCGCCTTCGTACAGCAATTCCATCGAGCCCTGGAAATTCTCCGCCACGGGTTGCGCGTTATCGATCACCGGCGTGAGCACCACCTCGGGATGGGCCGCCTGCAGCTGGCCCACGGCGGCGCGCACGCCGCGGGCCACGTCCACTTCGCCGGCGCCCTTGGTGCGGAAGATCTCGAATCCAACCACCGGTCGACCGTCCTGGGTGGCAACGGAGCGCGGCTCGGCCACGGTGTCGAGCACGGTGGCGACCTGGCCCAGCCGGATGTGGCGGCCGTCGGCCAGCGGGATGTCCAGGCGCGCCAGTTCGGCGGCGGTCTTCACCGTGGCGATGGTGCGCACCGACTGCTCGGCGCCGCTGACATCCCCGCGGCCGCCCGGCGCTTCCTGTTGAACCAGCCTGAGCCGGCGCGACACATCGATCGCGGCCACCCGCAGGGCCGCCATCTTGTCGGCATCGAGTTCGATCCGGACTTCGCGGCTCACGCCCCCCATGCGCTTCACTGCACCCACGCCCGGCACGCTCAGAAGTCGCTTGGCGACCGTGTTGTCGACGAACCAGCTCAGGGCCTGGTCATCCAGGCGTGTTGCGCGGCCGCTGGACACCGGGGCAGCGGCGGCGGTGAAGGTCATCACCACCCGTCCTGCGGTCGATGCCTTCGTCACCGAGGGGTCGCGCACATCCGCAGGCAGGTCGGCCCGCACGCGGGCCACGGCGTCGCGCACGTCGTTGACCGCCTCCGCGATGGGCTTTTCGAGGATGAACTCCACGGTAACCGTCACGTCGCCGTCCAGCACCTTGGTATAGATGTTCTTGACGCCCTGCAACGTGGCCACCGAATCCTCGATCTTGCGGGCGACTTCCGTCTCCAGCTGCGCTGGTGCGGCGCCCGAAAGCGTGGCGCTGACGGTGACGATGGGCAGTTCGATGTCAGGGAAGTCCTGCACCACGCTGGCGCGATACGACAGAATGCCTGCCAGCGTCAGCAGCACAAACAGCATGATGGCCGGAATCGGGTGCTTGATGGAGAGGGCGGAGAAGTTCACACCGGATCCTCAGGGCTTGGCTGCAGGAGCTGCGGGTGCCAAGGCCGGCGGAGCGGCGGTAGCGGCGGTAGCGGCGGGTGCGGGCGCTGGTGCCACCTTGACCAGGTCGCCTTCGTTCAGGAAGCCGGCCCCCGTGGCAATCACCACGGCGTCCGCCCCGATGCCATCCAGCAGTTCGACCCGATCACCCACCCTGCGCCCCAGTTCCACCTTGATCTGGCTCACCCGCTGGTCGGCGTTCAGGCGGAACACGTAGCTGAAGCCGTCGCGCACCACCACGGCCTGCTGAGGCACGGTCAAGGCGCTGGAGCGGCCCAGTTCGAACTCGCCGCGGGCGAACATGCCGGGCAGTGCGCCCTGAGGTGCATCGGCGACGGCGCTGGAGGCTGCCGCGCGAGCAGGCGCTGGCCGGACGGACTGCATGGGCATCGGCGGCAGGTCCACATACACCAGGCCGGCGCGGGTCTGGGGATCCACGGTGGGTGCCACCATGCGCACCCGGCCGTCGAGCCGCGCACCGTTGGCCGCGACGACAGCGACCGGCGTGCCTGCCGCGATGCGGGCCAGTTCCGTAGAGGTCATCTCGGCGCGCCATTCGAGGCGTCCCAGGCGGATCAGGCGAAACAGCTCCGTCCCGCTGGGAACGACCGCACCGACCGTCGCGCTGCGCGCGGAGATGATGCCCGCGTCAGGCGCCAGCACCTGCGTGTTCTTCAGGCGCAGCAGCTGGGCCGCCAGCACCGCCTTGGCCGACTCCACGCGCGCCAGGGCGGTCTGCTCGGCGGCCAGGTACTGGCTGATCTGCTGTCCGCTGAAGGTGCCTGTGTTCAGCAGGGTGCGGACGCGGTTGGCGTTGGCGGTGGCCTCGGTCGCCTGGGCGCCGGTTTCGGCGACGCCGGCACGGGCCTGGGCCACATCGGCCTGCACGCTGTCGTCGGCAAAGCGCGCCAGTGCCTGACCGCGCTGGACCACGTCGCCCACGTTCACCAGCACCTCGGCCAGGCGCAGACCATTGCTTTCGGTGCCGACACTGGCTTCCTGCCAGGCAGCGATGTTGCCATTGGCGCTAAGCTTGATCGGCAACTGGGTTGCGACGGGCTGGGTGGTGGTCACCGTCAATGCGGCTCGCGCCGCAGCGTTCGTTCCCTTCGTGGGCGTATCGCCCGCCTTGTCCGGTGCGCTGGTGCGATGGATGTACACGCCAAGCACAGTGGCGACGACCGCCACCACGGCGAGAGCGATGGCAACAGATTTCAATCGGGAGGCGTTCATGGCGGGCGACTGGGTGTTCGGGTGTCAAGGGCCTGGACCCGACCGCCCGGACCGCAGGTCACCGTGACACCGCCCCGTCCTGAGGCGGGGTGATTCATGGTCCCTGGGGTCCTGGCCGGCGCAGGCGCAAGCGCAAGCGCTGAATCATGGCATGTTCGCAAAACAGCTGCATGCCGGGGCCCTGATGGTAAACGCGCCGCAATGAGGCGAAAAAAAACCTGGACCCATCGTTGGGTCCAGGCCGTTCATGCTTTGGCTTCAGAAGCGGGCCATCGGCGATCTGCCGGGGCCCGCGCCGGCAATCAAACCCAGTGGACAGCGCCCTTCTTGCCGTACCAGGCGTCGAGCTGGGGCTCCACAGCCGACTCGATGCGGGCGCGACGGATCTTCATGGTGGGGGTCAGGTAGCCGTTCTCGACGGTCCACGGTTCCGGCGCGACCACGATCATCTGCAGTTTTTCGTAGTCGGCCAGCTGCTTGTTGACCTCCTTGAGCAACTGCGAGAGCTCCGCATCCACTTTGGCCTTGACGGCGGGATCCTTGACCTTGGGCCGCAGATCCTCGGCCAGCACCACCATGGCATAGGCGGCGACCTGGCCGACACCGGAGACCAGCGTCAGCTCCACCATCGGGTGCGCATTGATCATGTTCTCGATCGGGGCGGGCGCCACGTACTTGCCTTTGGCGGTCTTGAACAGCTCCTTGACACGGCCGGTGATCTTGAGCAGGCCGTCCTTGCGCCGCTCGCCACGGTCGCCCGTGCGGAAGTAGCCGTCGTCGGTGAAGGCTTCGGCCGTGAGGTCCGGGCGCTTGAAGTAGCCGGTCATGGCCCCGGGCGACTTGATCAGGATTTCGCCTTCGTCACTTATGCGCACCTTGACGCCGGCCAGCGGCACGCCCACGCAACCGGGCTCGTTGATGGCCTCGGTGGAGTTGTGCGAATAGGCGAAGTCCTCGGTCATCGCATAGCCTTCGATCAGGTTCAGGCCCAGGCGACGGTACCAGGCGATCAGGTCGGCCGGGATCGGTGCCGAGCCGCTGCCGGCCAGCAGCGCCTGATCCAGACCCAGGCCCTTGAGCACCTTGCGGCCGACGATGCGGCCCAGGATGGGGATGCTGAGCAGGCGGTCCAGCTTCTTGGGCGGCATCTTGGTGAACACGCCCTGCTGGAACTTCAGCCACAGACGAGGCACCGAGATGAAGGTGGTGGGGCGCGCCCGATTCAGGTCGGCCAGGAAGGTGTCCAGCGTCTCCGCGAAGTACACGTGGGTGTTTCCATCAACCAGCGACGCGCTTTCCACCCAGGCGCGCTCAAAGACGTGCGCCAGGGGCAGGTAGGACATGATGCGGTTCTCGGGCAGGTTGCCGACGCGGGACTTGATGTCGGCCGTGATGCCTTCACTGGCCCGGGTGATGTTCTCGAAGCAGTGCATCACGCCCTTGGGCTGGCCGGTGGAGCCCGAGGTGTAGATGATCATCGCGGTGTCGTCCGGGGCGCGCGCGGGGCGTCCGCCCATGGGTTCGGTCCGTGAGGCGATCGAATCCCAGGTGTCGTAGTCGGTGCGCGGGGCCAGCGGGAAAGCGATGCGCGGCAGGCCGGCGGGTACGCCTGGCTCCTGCTGGTTCCAGGTGTCCAGCTTGCCGACGAACAGCAGACTGGCTTCGCTGTGCTCCAGCACGTAGTTCACGGTTTCGGCGGTTTCGGTCGGGAAAATGGCGACGGTGGTGTAGCCGGCCATCCAGATGGCCAATTCGGCCATGAAGAAATGCGCGCAGTTCTTGGACAGGATGGCGATGCGCGCGCCGGGTTCGAAATTGCGGCTCTTGAGGTAGGCCGCCATGCGCCGGGACTGGTCCAGCGTCTGCTTCCAGGTGTAATCGGTGACCTTGCCTTGGCCCAGTGGCTGGGTCAGATAGACCTTGTCGGGCTGCGAGGCCTCGTGGTCGTAGACATAGTCAAGGATGAGTTTGTTTTTTGCCATGAAAGGTCCTTAAGCAATACGCCGGTCTGGCGCGTCGCGGGCCACTGTGCCTCAGAAGGACGGCTTCGGGTTAGGGGGGGTTCCCCAACGACGGCGGGCGGCTTCGTGCCCTGGAAAGGCCGGTTCAAGGGTATCCTGCCTGAACTGAGAGTTTCCCTTCGCCGGATGGACTTGGTGTGCTATGAAAAGAGGACTTCCGCGGTCAACATGTGGCCGGCGTTGCCCTTGGCAGGGCGGGTATCCGGCCTGGAGCCGAGCCGTTCGATGCCATCCCAGCGGCCGGCCAGAACCTGGTGGCCTATACCGGGCGGTTTCGCGCCAGAGGCGGATTGCGCGCGAAATAGGCCTGAATCCCTTTCATCAGCGCGTCGGCCAGGGCCTCCTGGTAGGCCTCGCTGCGCAGCTTGACCTCTTCTTCGGGGTTGCTGATGAAGGCGGTTTCCACCAGCACGCTCGGGATGTCAGGGGCTTTCAGTACCGCAAAGCCCGCCTGCTCGACGCCGGGCTTGTGCAGACGCCCGATCTGGCCGATCTCGCGCAGCATCGCGCCACCCAGCCTCAGGCTGTCATTGATCTGGGCGGTCGTGCTCATGTCGAACAGCGCCCGCTTCAGGTGCGGGTCGCTGGCCTGAATGTTGACGCCGCCGATCAGGTCGGCCTTGTTTTCCTGGCTGGCCATCCAGCGCGCGGCGGCGCTCGAGGCCGCGCCCTGACTGAGGGCAAACACGCTGGCACCACGGGCCTGCGGTGTGAAAAAAGCATCGGCGTGGATGCTGACGAACAGGTCGGCCTGCACCCGCTGGGCCTTTTGCACGCGAACCTGCAGCGGGACGAAGAAGTCCGCATCCCGGGTGAGATAGGCGCGCATCGGGCTACCCTTGAGTGTGGTGGCGTTGATCCGCTCCCGCAGGCGGTGCGCAATCTGCAGCACCACGTCTTTTTCACGGGTGCCGCCTGGACCGATGGCGCCGGGGTCTTCGCCGCCATGGCCGGGGTCGAGCGCGACGATGATCAGGCGCTCGGTGGGCCCGTCCAGCACGGATTTTGAGCTTTTTTCGACGTTTCTCATCGTCGGACGGCCATGTCCAGCTATCAAATCGGGAGCTGACGATTCTGCCGGCAGGAGCTCGGGGTAGCGGCGGGTGCTCGGTGAGGGGGGGGCGGGCCCAGGCGCCGGCGCTGCAGCCGCCCCGATGCGCCCGGACTGTCGAGCGATCAGTTCACCCAGCGGATCGGTCACCACAGGCGGCTGCGGTGCATTCGCGTTTGTTGCGCCCACAGAGGTGACTGGCACGGGGGCTGGGGCGGAAGGGCCGGCCGGCGGACGTGCGGCCTCGGTGGGCCGGCTTTCGCGAAGGCGCTCGGCGATCAGCGCCTCCAGCGGATCGGGTGCCTGGGCGGGGTAGAGGTCGAAGACCAGCCGGTCGCGGTAGGCTGCTACCGGAGGCAGGTTGAACACCTGCGGATGGATGGGTCGCTTCAGGTCCACCACCAGGCGCACCACACCCGGCGCATACTGGCCCACCCGGATGCCGGCGATGTTGGGGTCATCGGCCTGCACCTTCGCGACCAGCTCGCGCAGCGCCGGACTCAGTTCGAGGTCTTCGATGTCCACCACCAGTCTCGCGGGCGCGGTGATGAAAGAGTGGCGGGTCTTCAGCGGCCCCGCGGATTCGATCGTCACGCGGGAATAGTCGGGCGCCGGCCAGACCCGGACCGCAAGGATGGTCGCTGCATGGGCCCGATGGCGCACGCCCAGGAGCAAGGCCAGGGCGCCCGTCTGCAGCAGGCTGCGGCGTTGCAGCAGGCCGGATGGCGGCCGCTTCATGGGATGGCATCCTTCAGCAAGGCCTCGCCGGTGGCGGTCCGGGGCCTGCAGGTCACAAGGCGGCTCTCGTCCGCCTGGGTTTGGATGTGCACTTCGAGGTCGGCCACCGGCAGCACGTCGGTGGCTCTTTCCGGCCATTCGGCCAGCTTCAGGCCAGCGCTGGCAAACAGGTCGCGAAAGCCCGCTTCCTCCCATTCGCGCGGATCGTCGAAGCGGTAGAAGTCGAAATGCCAGATGGCCAGACCATCGGCCTCATGCGGTTCGACGACGGCATAGGTCGGGCTCTTGATGCGGCCGCTCACGCCCAACGCGCGCAGCAGGTGGCGCACCAGCGTGGTCTTGCCCGCGCCGAGGTCGCCATGCAGTTCGATGAACGCATTGCGCACGGCCGCACTTGCCGCGAGGCGGCGCGCAAAGGCCGCTGTGTCGTCCTCGCTCCGCCAGGCCACGGTGACGCCGGGCGCGGGGACGCTTCCTACAATGGGCGGGTGACGTTCAACAGCGCTCAGATCGATCCTCATCAGTTGGTGGCCCGGGTTCGGCAATGGGCCGGTGAGTTGGGATTTTCCCAAATTGGCGTGGCGGGCGTGGATTTGTCTTCTGCCGAGCCAGGTTTGATGCAATGGCTGGCCGCAGGGTTCCACGGCAGCATGGACTATATGGCGGCGCACGGGCTGAAGCGGGCGCGCCCTGCCGAACTGGTGCCGGGCACGGTCAGCGTGATCACGGCGCGAATGGATTACCTCCCGCGCGCGAGCGGCGAAGGCTGGCAGGCGATCGAGCTGTCGCGGCTGCGCAGGGCCGGAGAAGGGACCGTCTCGCTCTATGCCCGCGGTCGGGACTACCACAAGGTGGTGCGCGCGCGTCTGCAGAAGCTGCAGGACCGCATGGCCGAGTCCGTCGGCCCGTTCGGGCACCGGGTCTTTGCCGATTCAGCGCCGGTGCTGGAAGCGGAACTGGCCGCGCGCAGTGGCCAGGGCTGGCGCGGCAAGCACACCTTGATCCTGAGCCGGGAGGCGGGCTCGCTGTTTTTTCTCGGCGAGATCTATGTCGATCTGGCTCTGCCGGCCAGTGCACCCGCGGTCGCACACTGCGGGAGCTGCCAGGCCTGCATCGATCTTTGCCCCACGCAGGCGATCATCGCGCCCCACCGGCTTGATGCGCGGCGATGCATCTCCTACCTGACCATCGAGCATGCCGGCTCGATCCCTGTGGACCTGCGCCCGCTGATCGGCAACCGCATCTACGGTTGCGACGATTGCCAGCTGGTCTGCCCCTGGAACAAATTTGCCCGCCGCAGCACCCTGGCCGACTTCGACGAGCGTGCCGGCCTGAACGCGCAGCCGCTGGCGCACTTGCTGGGCTGGAGCGAGGCAGAGTTCCTGCGCATCACCGAAGGCAGCCCGATCCGGCGCATCGGCCATGCGCGCTGGCTGCGCAATGTGGCGGTGGCATTGGGCAACGCCCTGCGTGCAGCGGCCCCGGGCTTCTGTGCCGAAACAGCACGCGCCGCGCTGGCGGGGCGGCTCGACCACCCGGATGCACTGGTCCGCGAACACGTGACATGGGCGCTGTCGCAAGGCGCGGATGCGCCGCTATCATGAGAGCATGAGCGCCGTAAGTCCCCTGCAGACCTGGCAGCCGGCACTTCGCAGCCGGTGGCAGGCCCTGGTGCGCAACCTGAACACGTCCGCGCTCCTTCTGAGCATGATGCTGTCGCCGTCGAGCTACCGGGGCGCGGGGCGCGCGGCGGTGGCGCGCCACCTGTATCTTGGAACGGCACCCATGCTGCCCTGGTTCACCCTTTTTGTGGCGATGGCCAGTCTGGTGTTGATCCGCATCGTGGTGGTCACGGCCGCCAGCTACGGACTTTCACAGTACGCTCTGGAGACCGTGATTCGGGTGCTGGTTCTGGAACTGATCCCGCTGACGTCGGCACTCTTCGTGGCGGTGAACGTCACCTTGCCCGGTGGGGTGGTGTTGTCGAGGCAAGTGGCGCGGCGCGAGCCCGAGACAGGCACCGGTGCGCTGGTGCTGGAGGCGATGCCGCGCGCACTGGCCGGGATGTTTGCAGTGCTCACGCTCGCCGTCGTCAGCTGCGTGGTTGCATTGGTGCTGGCCTACCTGGTGGTGCACGGACCGACGCACCAGGCATTCGACTCCTACACCCGAAAGGTCGGCCAGGTCTTCAATCCGGCCGTCACGCTGATCTTCGTCCTGAAGACGCTGTTTTTCAGCCTGGCCGTATCGCTGATCCCCACCGTGTCCGGCATGAACCGGGAGCCGGCTTCTTCCAGGCGGTCCGACCTGCCTGAAGTTCAGGGATTGATGCGCATGTTCCTGCTCATCCTGCTGATCGAGGTGGTCTCGCTGGTGGGCAACTATTACTACTGAACGCGAGTCCCGAGCGCCCATGTCCGTTGACCCTGCCGCATCCCAACCCCGACTGGAATTCCGCGCGGCCATGCTGGTCGTTGCGGTGCTGCTGCTGATTGCGGCGTCGGTGGGCTATCTGCTGTATGCACGGGGTGTCTTCGAGCGGACCCAGACGCTGGTGCTGATCGCGGACGATTCCGAAGGCGTGGCGGTCGGCATGGACATGACCTTCTCGGGCTTTGCGCTCGGGCGGGTCAGCCAGATCGCACTGGCACCGGATGGCAACGCCCGCATTGTCGTGCAGGTGCCGCGCAAAGATGCCCATTGGCTGCGGACGTCGAGTGTCTTCACGATGGAACGGGGCATGGTTGGCGGCACCCGCATTCGCGCCTACAGCGGCATCCTCACGGATCCGCCACTGCCCGATGGAGCCGAACGCGTGCTGCTGCGCGGTGACGCCACGGCCGAGATCCCGCGCCTTATGAACGCCGTGCGTGAACTGCTGGCCAACCTGCAGGTGATGACCGCGGCCGACTCGCCGCTCAATGCCAGCCTGGCCAATGTGGGCAATGTGACGGCCCAGTTGCGCGGCCCGCGCGGGGCGCTGGGGCTGCTCATGGGCAACGAGGCCGATGCCCGCAAGCTGATCACCACGCTGGACCGCACCAACGCCCTGCTGGCGCGGTTTGACGATCTTGCCGCCAAGGCGGATACCCAGGTTTTCGGAGAGCAAGGCGTGATGCCGGCAACCCGGGCCACCGTCGCGCAGCTCAATGGTTTGCTGGCCGATGCACGGCTCAGCCTAAAGAAGGTGGACGCGGTGTTGCTGGAGGCGCAGGCCGTAGCGGCGAACGCCCGCGAAGGCACGTCGGATCTGGCGGCCTTGCGCGCCGAAGTTGATGCCAGCCTGCGCAAGGTGGAGCACCTGGTGAACGAGATCAACCGCAAATGGCCTTTTGCCCGCGACCCGGAAATCAAACTGCCATGAATGCGCCTATCAGGTTTGCGCGGCGGCTTCGCCTCTGGATGCTGGGGGCGGTCATGGCCTTGTTGCTGGGTGCCTGCGCCAGCCAGCCCCCGGTGCCAGACTGGAGGGTCAATGCGCAGGCGGCGTCCGAGCGCGCAACATCGGCCTACCTGGCCGGCAACACGAGGGTCGCGAACCTGGAATTTGATCGCATGCGCAAGGAAGTCGCGCGCACGGGCGATGCGGGCCTGATGGCGCGGGCCGAGTTGCTGCGCTGTTCCACCCAGGTTGCCAGTCTGGTGTTCGAGCCCTGCTCCGGGTTCGAGGCGTTGCGCGCGGATGCAGCGGCTCCCGAGATTGCCTACGCGAACTACCTGGCCGGGCGGTTGCAGCCGCAGGAGCTCACCCTGTTGCCGAGCGCCCAGCAACCCGCTGCCCAGCGCCTGCTGCAGGGTGGGGCGATCAGTTCGGGCGATGCAGCCCTTCTGCCCGTGATGGATCAGCCGTTGCCTCGCCTGGTGGCCGCCGCGCTGTGGTTTCAAGCGGGGCAAGGGCACCCGGCCGTGATCACGCTGGCGGTGGACACCGCGTCGAGCCAAGGCTGGAGCCGCCCGCTCCTGGCCTGGCTGCAGGTGCAGGCCCGCCACGCTGAAAGCGCCGGTGACGCGGTCGAAGCCCGGCGCGTGCGCCGCCGCATCGAGCTGGTGCTGAACGGCGGCGCGCTGCCGCCCGCTGCGCCTTCGAAGCCCACCGCGCCCTGAAACGCGGGATTCACTGGTTTCGCAGCCAACCCAGCGCGAATGGCAGGCTGGCCATGCCCAGCAGGGTCGACAGCGTGACCAGTCCGGCCACATAGGCGCCGTTGTAGCCCATGCGCGCGGCCAGTACGTAGGCGCTGGAGGCCGTCGGCAGTGCGGAGAACGCCAGCAACACAGATGTCTGAACGCTCGACAGGCCGAACCACCGCGACAGCCCGAACGCGATCAGGGGCAGCAGGACATGCCGGATCGACAACACAGCCACGGCCAGCGTGCGTCCGCTCGCCAGCGATCCGAACTGCATGCCCGCGCCAGCCGCCATCAGCCCCAGAGCCAGGGAGGCTGCACCGATGCGTGTCACGGTGGGTTCAAGCCAGTGCGGCAATGAGAACCCCGCCAGGTTGACGGCCAGGCCGGACGCGGTCGCCAGGATCAGCGGGTTGCGCACCAGCTCGCGCAGGAATCCGCGCCGGGCATGGCGCGCCATCGGCCAGACTGCGGCCACGTTGAACAGCGGCACGCAGACGCCGATCAGGACCGCAATCATCTGCAGGCCCTGCGCGCCGGCCAGGCGATCGGCCAGCGCCAGCGCGATGAAGGAGTTGAAGCGAAACGCCACCTGCGCACTCGCCGCATGGTCGCGCCGGTCGATGTGCGTGCCGATCCAGGGCAGGTGGGGCAGCGCGTAAGCGAGCGCAATGCCGGTGACACCCATCGTCAGGCCCGCTCCGATCAGACTGGACGCGGCACCAAGGTCCAGCGGACTCTTCACGATGGAGTGAAACAGCAGGACAGGAAACAGGAAAAAGTACACCAGGCTCTCCACCGGCTCCCACACGGAACGGTTCAACGGCGTGTGCCGGCACAGGAGATACCCGCACAGAATCAGGGAAAAATCGGGGAAGAGAAGTTGCGCGTGGTTCACGGGTCGAGAATACCTTCAATCCGGCTGCGCTGCGGGTAAGCCCGTAGGGGACATCCGCCTGCACCAGAGACATTCATACGATTACGATCAGGCCTTCAATCGAGCAATTCAGGAGTATTTCTATGCATCGCCGTCAATGGATCGCGTTCACGGTGGCCGCGGCCGCCGCGGGTTCCGTCTTCGCACAGGGCTATCCGACCAAGGTTGTCAAACTGGTGGTTCCTTTTGCGCCCGGTGGCACGACCGACATCGTGGCCCGCGTGATTTCCGAGCCTCTGGGAAAAGCCATCGGGCAAAGCGTGATCGTCGAGAACAAGGCAGGCGGCGGCGGCGTGATCGGCGCCAATGAAACCGCCAAGGCCTCGCCGGACGGCTATTCACTGGGCATGGCCACGGTGTCGACCACGGCGGCCAACCCGGCGATCAACCCCAAGATCCCCTACAACCCGGTGACCGACTTCACCCCCATCATCAATATCGCCGCCACGCCCAATGTGATCGCGGTGCATCCGAGCTTTCCCGCCCGTGACTACCAGGGCTTCATTGCCGAACTGAAAAAGAACCCGGGAAAATACTCGTACTCGTCATCGGGGACCGGCGGCATTGGCCACCTGCAGACCGAGCTGTTCAAGAGCCTGGCGGGCGTGTTCATCACCCACATCCCCTATCGGGGCGCCGGCCCCGCGCTCAACGACACGGTAGCCGGCCAGGTGCCGATCATCTTCGACAACATGCCCTCGGCGCTGCCCTTCATCAACACCGGCAAGCTGATTCCGATCGTCGTGGCCGCGCCGCAGCGGCTGACCCAGTTGCCGAACGTGCCGACTTTCAAGGAGGTCGGCCTGGAGCCGGTGAACCGCATGGCCTACTACGGCATCTACGGACCCAAGGGCCTTCCGAAGGAGGTGGTTGACAAGATCAACGGCGGCGTGAAGAAGGCTCTGGAAGACCCGGCGGTGCGCAAGCGCATCGAGGACACGGGCTCGCTGATTGTGGCCAATACGCCCGATCAGTTTGCCGCGCAGATCAAAGCCGAATACGACGTCTACAAGAAAGTGGTGGACCAGTCCAAGCTCAAACTGGACTGATGGCCGCACTGGCCGCACCGCAGCCGCGACGGCCAGCCCCGCTCAAGCCCCCGCTGAGCCTGGATCCTCGCCCATGCCGGCTGACAGCGCTTCAAGCATCGACCGGTTCATCGACGCCCTCTGGCTGGAGGACGGCCTGTCTCCCAACACGCTCGCGGCGTACCGCAGGGACCTTGCCCTGTATGCCCTGTGGCTGGGCGACGAAGCCGGCCTGACGCTCGACGCCAGTGCCGAAATGCATCTTCAGCGTTACTTTTCGGCGCGCCATGACAGCACCCGGGCCACGTCCGCCAACCGGCGGCTCACGGTGTTCAAGCGCTACTTTCGGTGGGCGCTGCGAGAACACCTGATCGCCCAGGATCCCACGCTGAAGCTCCAGTCGGCCCGCCAGGCTTTGCGGGTGCCCAAGACCCTGACCGAGGCCCAGGTGGAGGCCTTGCTGGCTGCGCCCGACACGGCCACGGCGCTTGGCCAGCGCGACCGCACCATGCTGGAGCTGATGTACGCCAGTGGCCTGCGCGTGAGTGAACTGGTGGCGCTCACGTCCCTGAACCTTAGCCTCAATGAAGGCATCGTGCGGGTGCTGGGAAAGGGCCGCAAGGAACGGCTGGTCCCCTTCGGTGAGGTCGCTCGCGATTGGCTTCAGCGCTACCTGGCCGAGGCCCGTCCGTTGCTGCTGGCCGGGCGGCAGACCGAAGACCTGTTTGTCACCTCCAGCGGGCCCCATCCCGGCACCGCCATGTCGCGCGTGATGTTCTGGATGCTGGTCAGGCGCTATGCGGTGCAGGCCGGGATCACGGCCCCGTTGTCACCCCATACGCTGCGCCACGCGTTCGCCACCCACCTGCTCAACCATGGCGCTGACCTTCGCGCGGTCCAGATGTTGCTGGGCCACGCCGATATCTCCACGACCACGATCTACACCCACGTGGCGCGTGAGCGGCTGAAGTCGCTGCATGCGCAGCACCATCCGCGCGGGTGAGTCTGCGCGGGGCCGGTTATTGCGGTCCTTTCCGGGTGGCCACGATCACCTGGAAGTTGCCGAAGAAAACGGTGCGACGCTCGCAGCTGAACCCTTCCATGGCCTGCAGCTGCCTGACCGGATCGTGCGTATCCCACAAGGCCAGGCCGAGCGGTTCGAACACCTTGAAGTAGGTCCAGCTCAGCGCGCGCAGCACCCAGGGCTCCGGCCTGTGGAATTCGGCCAGATAGAGCTTGCCGCCCGGAGCCAGCACCCGGCAGGCCTCGCGCAGCGCTTCGCCCTTGAGTTCGTGCGGCAATTCGTGCAGCAGGAAGAAGATCACGTTGGCGTCGACCGAGCCGTCGGCCAGCGTCATGGCGGTGGCATTCTCTTCGATGTAGTCGACGCGCCCTGCAAAGGCGGGCAGCTTGGTTCTGGCGTGCTGCAGTTCGTTCAGGATGATGTCGGCGACAAGCACGCGCGAGGCGCCAGCGTCCGTCGAGGCCTGGACCACCCTTGGGATGACGTTGCCAAAGGCGCAGGATGTGATCAGCACCTTTTTCCCGCGAAGATCGGTCTGGCGCAGCCCGCTCGTGATGGCCGACACCAGGCGGTCGTACTGAAACAGCAGGATCGCGGCGATGATCGGCTGCCAGTCGACCAGCCGGATCAGGCGCATGTTCGAGTAGATCGGATAGACATGGGCCGCCGCGCTGTCGGCCTGGCCGGCGACCGTGCGCAGGATCAGGGCCCCGCGGGTGAGCGTGAAGAAGAACAGGGCGGTGCCCGCCAGAACGATGAACAAGACGGCGGTTGCGTACAGGAGCCAGGTGGGGAGCATCACATTCCTTTGAATTTCGAACGCAGCGCCGTTCAAGCTCTCACCGAACCGGCGCCTTCATGCAGTCCGATGGCGCCATTGTCTGCCCGCGCCCGGGCAGGAAATTGAGCGGAGTCAAGACCCCAGCAGATAGTCCAGTTCCTGCGCGCTGAAACCGGCCTGGCGCCGTGCGGTCTCGTTGAACGGAGGGCGCAGGCGCGGCGCGCGGTGCCGCTGCACCAGCACGCTGTAGTGGGCCACCGGATCCAAGCCGTCGCGCTCGCACAACCAGTGGTACCAGTGGTTGCCGATGGTGACGTGGCCAATCTCGTCGTGCAGGATGATGTCCAGCAGGTCGCAGGCCGTCAGCGCATCCGGCGTACCGACTTTGCGCAGGCGCGCCTGGATCAGCGGGGTGGCGTCCAGCCCGCGTGCCTCCAGCGTGCGGGGCACCAGGGCCATGCGGGCGACGATGTCAGTGCGGGTCTTCTCGCACATCTCCCACAGACCGTCGTGCGCGGTGAAGTCACCATAGTGGTGGCCCAGGCTCTGCAGGTGATCGTGCAACAGGGTGAAGTGCTGCGCTTCCTCGAACGCCACCCGCATCCAGTCGCGGTAGAAGTCGGCCGGCATCCCGGCAAAGCGCCAGACGGCATCGAGCGCGAGGTTGATGGCGTTGAACTCGATGTGGCAGATCGCATGGATCAGCGCGGCGCGGCCCGCCACGGTGAACGGCGAGCGCTGCGGCACCAGCGTGGGCGCAACCAGGCTCGGCTGCGCCGGTCGACCCGGCAGGCCAGGCGGCTCCGGGATGTCGTGGTTCGCTATTGAAAAAGAAGCGAACTGTGACCAGATGGCGCTGGACTGGTCTACTTTTCCCTGAATGTCTGAGGTCTGAAGCGCCCGCAGCGCTCGTTGGCGGAGTTCCATCCCTACAATTCTAGGTTTTGCACGACGCGCGACGAGGATTTTGATGGCGATCTATGCATTGGACGGGGTGGCGCCCCAGGTTGATCCCAGCGCCTGGGTGGCCGACAGCGCCCAAGTGATGGGCGCCGTGACGCTGGGCGCAGATGCCAGCATCTGGTTCGGCACGGTCGTTCGGGGCGACACGGAGACGATCACGATCGGCCGCGGCTCCAACATCCAGGACGGCAGTGTGATGCACGCCGATGTCGGAAAGCCGATCGTCGTGGGCAACCATGTCACCGTGGGGCACAAGGTGATGCTGCATGGGTGCACGATCGGCGACGAATCGCTGATCGGCATCGGTGCTGTTGTGCTCAACGGAGCGAAGATCGGGCGGAATTGCCTGGTCGGGGCTGGCGCCCTGGTGACCGAAGGAAAGGAATTCCCGGATGGTTCGATGATCATCGGCAGCCCGGCCAAGGCTGTGCGCCAGTTGACGCCCGAACAGATGGAGGGGTTGCGCTGGAGCGCGCGCCACTATGTCGCGAACGCCCGCCGCTTTCAGGCGGGTCTGCGCAAGATCGACTGATCACGGCGCCTCGCGAGCCGAACAGCGCGCGGTGTGCGCTCAGACTTCCAACCAGGTTCCCACGCGTGTCCGAACTCCACAAATTCATTTTTGACGGCCTGCCGGTGCGCGGCATGGTCGTACGCCTGACCGAAGCCTGGCAGGAAATCCTGCGCCGGCGCGCGGGCAACACAGCCACTGGCGCATACCCGCCGCCCGTGCGCGAACTGCTCGGAGAAATGGCGGCCGCCGGCGTGCTGATGCAAGGCAACATCAAGTTCAACGGAGCGCTGGTGCTTCAGATCTTCGGTGACGGGCCCATCAAGGTGGCCGTGGCCGAAGTGCAGCCGGACCTGAGCCTGCGCGCCACGGCGACGGTGGTGGGTGAAGTGCCGCACGCCGCTGCATTGAGCCAGATGGTGAACGTGAACAACCAGGGCCGCTGCGCGATCACGCTGGATCCGAAAGACCGCCTGCCGGGTCAGCAGGCCTACCAGGGTGTGGTGCCGCTGTTCGGCGACCGGCGCGAGCCTCTGGAGCAGCTGAGCGACGTGCTGGAGCACTACATGCTGCAGTCCGAGCAGCTCGACACCACGCTGGTGTTGGCCGCGGACGAGCAGGTGGCCGCCGGCCTGCTGATCCAGCGCCTGCCGGTGCAGGGCGCGAACAACCTGGGAGGGCGCGCAACGGCTGCCGGGTCAGACGCGACGCAGGCGGCACAGGGTCCGGGGTCGGATGCGTCGAGCCCTGTCGCCGACACGCGCGCCAACGAGGACGAGATTGGCCTGAACGAGCACTACAACCGCATCGCGATCCTGGCCAAGAGCCTGAAGAGGGAGGAGTTGCTGACGCTGGACGTGGACACCATCCTGCGCCGGCTGTTCTGGGAAGAGCCGGTGCTGCGCTTCGAGCCGCTGGCCGGCGAGACCGGTCCGCGCTTCGCCTGCAGCTGCAGCCGCGAGCGCGTCGGACGCATGATTCGCAGCCTGGGGGTGGAGGAGGCCGAAGGCATCCTGGCCGAGCGCGGGCACATCGAGGTGGGCTGCGATTTCTGCGGCCAGCAGTACCATTTCGACCCGGTCGATGCGGCGCAGATCTTCACTGCGCCAGGAGCCCAGCCGCCGGTTGGGCCGGTCGTTCACTGATCCTGATCGAGCGCCGGGTGAGCCGCGTCCTGGCGCATCAGAGCTGTGAACAGCCGATGTTCACAGGCCGGATCGCCACAGGTGGTGCAAAGACCGCTCCAAAGCGGCGTTTCATGATCTTTCTGGCCGTTTCCCAGCGTCAGCTGGTCAGTATTTGCTATTGAAGTGATAGCTTTTATCGCGTTTTCAAGTCGGCGCTCGTGCCGGCCGTAGATGACCTGCCAGCTCACGCCGGCTCGGGCCAACGCGGTGCGCAGCAGGGCGTCCACGGGCTCGCACACCTGCGGGCCGTCGCGCTGCAGGCCATCGGGCACCCAGGGCAGGTCCAGCCCGGTGACCAGCGTGGCGTCGTAGTGCCGCTGGTGGGCCAGGGCAAAGCCATAGAGAGTTTCATCGCCGAACAGCAGATGGCTGTACAGCGCGGTCATCAGCGGTGTGGTGTCCGCGATCACCACGTCTGCATCGAGTTGCCGGAGCACCCGAAGCGCCTGTTCCCGTGCGATCCCGACCTGCTCATCGGGCCGAGGCGTGCGCCCCTGGCGGTCGCACCACTCGCGCAGCACTTCCGGCACCACCGTCACGCGCAGCCCGTGTTGCTGCAGCCGAAGGCCCAGCGCCTGGGCCAGCTGTGTCTTGCCGGTGCTTTCGGCGCCGAGCAGGGCGATGCGTCGCGGGCGGGCCATGGGGGACATGTTCATGGCGGCTCTTCGTCAGAGCTTGCGCTGCCACGCGCGCCAGCCGACCACGCTCAGCGCCGTGAACAGCGCATAGAGCAGTGTCGTGAGCCAAAGGCCTTTCCAGGCAAACAGGCCCACGCTGACCACGTTGACCGCCAGCCAAATGGCCCAGTTTTCGATGTACTTGCGGCCCAGAAGGAACTGGCCGACGATGCTCACCGCGGTGGGGAAAGCATCCCACCACGGCACATCGCTGTCGGTATAGGTCTTCAGGAACAGCCCTGTGGCCGGCCAGAGCACGGCGCAGCTGGCGAGGGTCCACAGCCGAGCGGACCGCGTCAGGCGACTGATGGCAAGCGCGCTGCCGTCGTCGCGCCGCCCGCGCAGCCACTGTCCCCATCCCCACAGGGCTACCAGCGCGAAGAACACCTGCAGCGCCGCATCGCCATACAGCTTGTTCTGCCAGAACAGGGCCACATACAGGACCGAGCTGATCGCCGCCAACGGCCAGCCCCAATGGATCTCGCGGATGTTGCAGCCCACCATGGCAAGCGCCAGCACGAAGGCGACGATTTCGAGCCAGGTGGTGGGAGAACCCCACAAAACGAACGCTTCGGCAAACATGGACTCAGCGGTCGGTACGGGGACGAAGGTGCAGGGCAGTGAGGGGCATGTCGGGGCTCGACGGCGGCGGCCAAGGGCTGCGCGCGCCTAGCGGCCGATCTGCACAAAGACTTCGTTGGGCTTGACCATGCCCAGTTCGAGTCGCGCTTTTTCCTCGACCATCTCCAGCCCTTCCTGCAGGTCGCGCACCTCGGCTGCCAGGCGTTCGTTGGCCTGGCGCGCCTGCAGGTTGGCCGCTTTTTGGGCGTCCAGTTTCTGCTGCATTCGGGAAACGTCGGACACACTGCCACGGCCCACCCAAAGCTGCCCGTGGAAGAGCGCGAGCAGCAGGATGAGGATCAACGGGATGACGCGGTTTCCCATGGGCGGACGGAGGTTCATCAACCCGCAACGGTGAAGCCGGTCCGTTGTCCTGCGATAGCGCGGTGCCTCCTTCCGGAGTCACCGCGATGCGCAAGACCGAGGGCCGGCCGCATGGCTTCAGCGCAGGTTGTAGAAGGCGGCGCGGCCAGGATAGACCGCCACATCGCCCAGGTCCTCTTCGATGCGCAGCAGCTGGTTGTACTTGGCCATGCGGTCGCTGCGGCTCATCGAGCCGGTCTTGATCTGGCCCGCGTTCAGGCCCACGGCGATGTCGGCGATGGTCGAGTCTTCGGTCTCGCCCGAGCGGTGGCTGATCACGGCGGTGTAGCCGGCGCGCTTGGCCATCTCGATGGCGGAGATGGTCTCGCTCAGCGTGCCGATCTGGTTGATCTTGATGAGGATCGAGTTGGCAATGCCCTTGTCGATGCCTTCCTTCAGGATCTTGGTATTGGTCACGAAAAGGTCGTCACCCACGATCTGCACCGACTTGCCCAGGCGATCGGTCAGGATCTTCCAGCCGTCCCAGTCGCCTTCGGCCATGCCGTCCTCGATGCTGATGATGGGGTACTTGTCGACCCAGGTGGCCAGGATGTTGGTCCATTCCTCGGCCGAGAGGGTCAGGCCTTCACCTTCGAGGTGGTACTTGCCGTCCTTGTAGAACTCGCTGGCGGCGCAGTCCAGGCCGATGGCGATCTGCTCGCCGGCGGTGTAGCCGGCCTTGTCGATGGCTTCCAGAATCATCTGGATGGCGGCCTCGTGGCTGGCCACGCTGGGGGTGAAGCCACCCTCGTCACCGACTGCGGTGCTCATGCCCTTGTCGTGGATGATCTTCTTCAGGGCGTGGAACACCTCGGCGCCATAGCGCACCGCCTCGCGGAAGCTCGGGGCGCCCACAGGGATGATCATGAATTCCTGCAGGTCCAGGTTGTTGTTGGCGTGCGCACCGCCGTTGATGACGTTCATCATCGGCACCGGCAGCTGGTTGCCGTTCATGCCGCCGAAATAACGGTACAGCGGCAGACCGGATTCTTCCGCGGCGGCGCGGGCTACGGCCATCGAGACCGCCAGCATGGCGTTGGCGCCCAGGCGGCTTTTGTTTTCAGTGCCATCGAGGTCGATCAGGGTCTTGTCCAGAAAGGCCTGTTCGGACGCGTCCAGGCCCAGCACGGCTTCGGAGATTTCGGTGTTGATGTGCTCGACGGCCTTCAGCACGCCCTTGCCCAGGTAGCGGGCTTTGTCACCGTCGCGCAGCTCGATGGCTTCGCGCGAGCCAGTGGAGGCGCCCGAGGGCACGGCGGCACGGCCCATGACGCCGGATTCCAGCAGCACGTCGCACTCGACGGTGGGGTTGCCGCGGCTGTCGAGGATTTCACGCCCGACGATGTCAACAATAGCGCTCATGATTCCCTTTCGTTTTCAATGGTTTGGATTCAGATGACGGGGGCGTCCACGCCCTCCACCAGGATCAGGTTGAAGAATTGGGTGGCGCCGGCGCGCTTGGCGCGGGCCTGACGGTACTGCTCGCCGTCGTAGAAGGCTTTGGCCTTCTCGTAGCTCGGAAAGCGAAGCATCGCTATGCGCGCAGGTTCCCAGCTACCTTCGAGCACCTCGAACCGGCCGCCGCGCACCAGGTATTCGCCGCCGGCTGCCGCCACTGCCGCAGGGGCCGCTGCCATGTACTGCCGGTACTGGTCCATGTCGGTGATCAGCATGTCGACAATGATGTAGGCAGGGGCCATGGAGTCTCCGTGGGGGTCAGTCAAAGTGGTCTTCGAGGAAGCCGTTCGTCTTGGTCACTGTGTCCAGCGCAACCAGCGTTTCCAGAAGCGCTTTCATATGCTTCAAGGGCACGGCGTTCGGCCCATCGGACAGCGCGTGGGCCGGGTCGGGATGGGTTTCCATGAACAGCCCGGCCACTCCCACCGCTACCGCGGCGCGCGCCAGCACTGGCACCATCTCGCGGGCGCCGCCGGACGAGGTGCCTTGCCCGCCGGGCAGCTGAACCGAGTGGGTCGCGTCGAACACGATGGGGCAGCCCGTCTCGCGCATGATGGCGAGGCTGCGCATGTCGGAAACGAGGTTGTTGTAGCCGAAGCTGGCACCGCGTTCGCAGGCCATGAAGCGGTCTTCGGACAAGCCTGCCTCACGGGCCGCGGCGCGAGCCTTGTCCATCACGTTCTTCATTTCGTGGGGCGACAGGAACTGGCCCTTCTTGATGTTCACCGGTTTGCCGCTCTGGGCTACGGCGCGGATGAAATCGGTCTGGCGGCAGAGAAAGGCCGGCGTCTGCAGCACATCGACCACGGCGGCGACGGTGGGAATCTCGGCCTCGGTGTGCACGTCGGTCAGCACCGGCACGCCCAGCTCCCGTTTCACACGGGCCAGGATCTCGAGGCCGCGTTCCATGCCCGGGCCGCGGTAACTGGTGCCCGACGAGCGGTTGGCCTTGTCAAAGCTGCTTTTGAAGATGAAGGCGATGCCCAGCGCGCCGGTGATTTCCTTGAGCTGTCCGGCCACGTCCATCTGGAGCTGCTCGGACTCGATGACGCAGGGGCCGGCGATCAGAAAGAACGGGCGCTGGAGGCCGACGTCGAATCCACAAAGCTTCATGCGGGGCCTTTCCGTCGTCAGGCCACGGCCTTGAGACTCTTGCCTGCGGCCTGATGATCGACCGCTGCCTTGATGAAGGCGTTAAACAGCGGGTGGCCATCCCAGGGCGTGGACTTGAACTCGGGGTGGAACTGCACGCCGACGAACCACGGGTGCACGCTCTGCGGCAGCTCGACGATCTCGGTCAGGTGTTCGCGCTGGGTGAGCGCCGAGATGACGAGGCCTGCCTTGCGCAAGTTCTCCAGGTAGTTCACGTTGGCTTCGTAGCGGTGGCGGTGCCGTTCGGTGACGACGTCCCCGTAGATCGAATGCGCCAGCGTGTCGTTGGTCACGTCGGAGCTTTGCGCGCCCAGGCGCATGGTGCCGCCGAGATCGGAGTGGGCGTCCCGCACCTGGATGCTGCCGTCCGCGTCCTTCCATTCGTTGATGAGCGCGATCACCGGATGCGGGCAGCCGGGCTCAAACTCGGTGCTGTTGGCGTCGGCCAGGCCGGCCACGTGGCGCGCGAACTCGATGGTTGCCACCTGCATGCCCAGGCAGATGCCGAGGTAGGGCACCTTGTTCTCGCGGGCGAAGCGTGCGGTGGCGATCTTGCCCTCGATGCCGCGCTTGCCGAAGCCGCCGGGCACCAGGATGGCGTCGTACTTGGCCAGCCGCGCCACGGCATCGTCGGTGATGGTCTCCGAATCGACATGTTCGATCTTCACGCGCACATGGTTTTTCATGCCGGCGTGGCGAAGCGCTTCATTGACCGACTTGTAGCTGTCGGTCAGGTCCACGTACTTGCCGACCATGGCGATGGTGACTTCGCCCGTCGGGTGTTCGGTCTCGAACACCAGCTCGTCCCAGCGCTTGAGGTTGGCGGGCGGGGTGTTCAGGCGCAGCTTGTCGCAGATCAGGCCGTCGAGGCCTTGTTCGTGCAGCATGCGCGGCACCTTGTAGATGGTGTCCACGTCCCACATGGAAATCACGCCCCAGCTCTGCACGTTGGTGAAGAGCGAAATCTTGTCGCGTTCGTCGTCCGGAATGCGCCGGTCGGCGCGGCACAGCAGGGCGTCGGGCTGGATGCCGATCTCGCGCAGCTTCTGCACCGTGTGCTGGGTGGGCTTGGTCTTGAGCTCGCCGGCGGCGGCGATCCAGGGCACGTAGGTCAGGTGCACGAAGGCCGCGTTGTTCGGCCCCATCTTCAGGCTGAGCTGGCGCACCGCCTCCAGGAACGGCAAGGATTCGATGTCGCCCACCGTGCCGCCGATTTCGACGATGGCCACGTCTACTGCGTCGGGCGTTCCGATGCCGGCGCCGCGCTTGATGAAATCCTGGATCTCGTTGGTGATGTGGGGAATCACCTGCACCGTCTTGCCGAGGTAGTCGCCACGGCGCTCCTTCTCGAGCACGCTCTTGTAGATCTGGCCGGTGGTGAAGTTGTTGGCGCGGCGCATGCGCGTCGTGATGAATCGTTCGTAGTGGCCCAAGTCCAGGTCGGTTTCGGCGCCGTCGTCGGTGACGAACACTTCGCCATGCTGGAACGGCGACATGGTGCCCGGATCGACGTTGATGTACGGATCGAGCTTGATGAGAGTGACTTTGAGGCCCCGCGATTCCAGGATCGCTGCGAGGGAGGCTGAGGCGATTCCCTTGCCCAGGGAAGACACCACACCGCCGGTGACGAAGACAAATTTGGTCATGTCAGGGTCGGGCGCTGGGTCCCGAGGGAGGTGGTAAACGTGAATTATACGGGCCCCCCCGGGCCTCTGGACACCCTTTGACCCCCGTAATCCGACCGGTTGCGGCGGGAAGGGTATATTGCCGGCCATGAACGAACTGAGCGGCAAACATATCGTCCTGGGGCTCACCGGCGGCATTGCGTGCTACAAGGCCGCGGAGCTGTGCCGGGCCCTGGTCAAGGAGGGTGCCAGCGTGCAGGTGGTGATGACCGAGGCGGCCGAACACTTCATCACCCCGGTAACGATGCAGGCGCTGAGCAACCGACCGGTGTATGGCTCGCAGTGGGACGCCCGCGAGCCCAACAACATGGCGCACATCAACCTGGGCCGGGAGGCCGACGCGATCCTCATTGCGCCGGCCAGTGCCGATTTCATGGCCAAGCTGCTGCATGGCCGCGCAGACGAACTGCTCAGCCTGTTGTGCCTGGCTCGACCGGCGGCGACGGTGCCGCTCATTGTGGCCCCGGCCATGAATCGCGAGATGTGGGCCAACCCGGCCACTCGACGAAACGTGGCGCAGCTGCGTGCCGACGGCATCGAGGTGCTGGACGTGGGGCAGGGCGAGCAGGCCTGCGGCGAGACCGGCGACGGCCGCATGCTGGAGGCCGACGAAATTCTGGCCGACCTGGTGGCGTTCTTCTCACCCAAGCGTCTGGCCGGGCGCCAGGTGCTGGTGACAGCCGGCCCGACCTATGAGGCCATCGACCCGGTGCGCGGTATCACCAACCTTTCCAGCGGCAAGATGGGTTTTGCGATTGCCCGTGCCGCGCGCGAAGCGGGCGCCGAGGTCACGCTGGTGGCCGGACCTGTGTTGCTGCCCACGCCTCGGGGGGTGACACGGGTGGATGTGCGCTCGGCGCGCGACATGCTGGCCGCGGTACAGAACCAGGTGGACCGCGCCGACGTGTTTGTGGCCACGGCCGCGGTTGCCGACTGGCGGCCCGGGACCGCGGCCGACCAGAAGATCAAGAAGGATGGCTCGGGTGAAACGCCGGCGCTGCGCTTCATCGAAAACCCGGACATCCTCGCCACGGTGGCGCAATCACCGCGCGGACAAGCCGGTCTGCGCGGAGAGGCTGGCGGGATTTACTGTGTCGGCTTTGCGGCCGAAAGCCACGACCTGCTGGCCCACGCCAGTGCCAAGCGCGCGCGCAAGGGGGTGCCGCTGCTGGTGGGCAACATCGGCCCGGCCACGTTTGGCAAGGACGACAACGCGCTGCTGCTGGTGGACGCCCAGGGCGCCTCGGAGATGCCGCATGCCTCCAAGCGCGTGCTCGCTAGAAAATTGATAGCTGAAATCGACCGGCGGACGCTGGGATGGGTCCATAAGAAATGAAAATCGACGTCAAGATCATCGATTCACGCCTGGCGGATCAGCTGCCGGCCTATGCCACCCCGGGCAGCGCCGGACTGGATCTGCGCGCCTGCCTGGATGCGCCACTGACGCTGGAACCCAACGCCTGGCAACTGGTGCCCACGGGCATGGCGATTCATCTGGCCGATCCGGGCTATGCGGCGCTGATCCTGCCGCGCTCAGGGCTGGGGCACAAACACGGCATCGTGCTCGGCAACCTCGTCGGTCTGATCGACAGCGACTACCAGGGGCAACTCATGGTCAGCGCCTGGAACCGCAGCGACACGGCCTTCACCCTGCAACCCATGGAGCGCCTGGCGCAGCTGGTGGTCGTGCCGGTGGTGCAGGCGCATTTCAACGTGGTGAGCGAATTTGCCGCGCCCAGTGCGCGCGGCGAGGGCGGCTACGGTTCCACCGGCAAACACTGACGCGCTTCGGACGCGCAGGGCGCTTCCAGTTTAGGATCGCCTGGCGACCAATTGGCGCCGGGATGGTGGTGTTTTTCGTGAAATTCAGTGCAGGACGGCCTCTGGGGGCGTTCCGTCGGGATCGACATCGATCCTGAAGAAGCCGGTGCCACAGGTGCCGCGCCCGATTTCTTCTTCCGTGGCTTCACGCACCGCCTCGACCTTCAGGCTCAGGCGGATCGCAATGCCCGCCAGCGGGTGATTGCCGTCCAGCACGACGTGCTCGGGATAGATCTCGGTGACGGTGTACTGCGCGTTGCGCGGTGCATCGGGGTTCGTGCCCTTGGGCAGTGCAGTGCCCTCAATCGTCATGCCTTCTTCGAGCTCCGCGGGAAACAGATTGCGCGGCTCCAGAAACAGCAGTTGGTCATTGAAGTCGCAGAAGGCTTCCTCGGGCTCGATGTGCAGATCCAGCTTGGCACCAGGGGCGTGGCCCTGCAGGGCCTGTTCGATCCGCGGTAGCAGGTCGTCGCCACCGACCAGGAACTCCACCGGGTCGTCCAGCACGTCAAGAACTTCGCCCAGGGTGTCCTTGAGCGTCCAGGTCAGTGCGACCACGCATTGTTCAGTAATGTCCATGGTGCAGAATTGTCCCATGGACATCCAACAACCCCTGCAACTGCTCGGTGGCCTGACCCCACAGCAATTCATGAAGCGCCATTGGCAGAAGAAACCGCTGCTGGTGCGACAAGCCATCCCTAGCTTCAAGCCCCTGCTGGAACGGCCGGCCTTGTTCGATTTGGCTGCCCGCGAGGAGGTCGAGTCGCGCCTGCTGAGCCAGGGCAGCAAGGGATGGCAGTTCCGGCGCGGGCCGTTCGAGCGCCGGGCGCTGCCAGCATTGAAGACCCCGGACTGGACGTTGCTGGTGCAAGGTGTGGACCTGCACGACGAGCGCGTGCACCGGCTCATGCAGCAGTTCCGCTTCGTGCCCGACGCGCGGCTGGATGATGTGATGATCAGTTACGCCAGCGACGGCGGCGGCGTGGGCCCGCATTTCGACAGCTACGACGTGTTCCTGCTGCAGGCGCACGGCCAGCGGCGCTGGCGCATCGGCCGGCAGAAGGACCTGAGCCTGGTTGAAGGCCTGCCGCTCAAGATCCTGGCGAACTTCCAGCCGGAGGACGAGTATGTGCTGGAGCCCGGCGACATGCTCTACCTGCCGCCGCGCTGGGCGCACGATGGGGTGGCGGTGGGCGAGTGCATGACCTACTCAATCGGTTTCCGGCAACCAGCACGGGGCGAACTAGCGCGCGAGCTGCTGCAACGCCTGGCTGAAGACGCGGAAGATGCCGCCGGCACCGCGGTGTACCGCGATCCGGGCCAGCCGGCGGTCGAGTCGCCCGGCGGCATTCCGCCCGGCATGATGGACTTTGCCCGCGACGCCTTGCAGGCGGTGCTGAATGACCCGGTCGAGCTGCAATGCCTGCTCGGTGAGTACCTCTCGGAGCCGAAGGCGAATGTCTGGTTCGAGGCCGAAAGCAAAGGAACGGGGCGCCTCGTCACTGGCGCTGTGGCCCTGGACCGGCGCACACGCATGATGTTCGACGAGCAGCACATTTTCATCAACGGCGAGAGTTACCGCGGATCGGGCCGCGACGCGCAGCTGATGCGGCGCCTGGCCGACGAGCGACGGCTGGCCGCGGGTGAGTTGGCGCGTGCCAGCCAGGGCGCGCGCCAACTGATGACCGACTGGCGTGACGCGGGGTGGCTGCATGACAAACAATGAGTCCGGGGATCCGTCAACGGCGCCGGAGTTGCCGCAAGGGCGCTTTGAAGGGCGCGATGCGTTCCGCCAGAACGTGCGCGACGCGTTGGCCTGCGCCGCGCGCGAGGGCTGGCGCGAACTCATCCTGAGTGACGCTGACTTCCATGACTGGCCGCTGGGCGAGCGCACGGTGGTGGATTCGCTCAATGCCTGGGCCCACAGCGGCCGCACCCTGGTGATGCTGGCCCGAAGCTACGAGGATGTGCTGCGCACCCATCCCCGTTTCGTGGCTTGGCGCAAGACCTGGGCGCACCTCATCGACTGCCGCCGCAACGCCAGGGGTGACGCGGTGGGCTTCCCCAGTGTGCTGTGGTCCAGCGCCTGGGTCATGCGCCGCCTGGACCCCGAGCATTGCACCGGTGTCTGCACCTCGGCGCCCGAGCCGCGGGTGGCCTCCCGCGAATCCTTGAAAGAGTGGCTCGGCCAGAGCTCGCCGGGATTTCCGGTGACGACGCTGGGACTTTAGAGAATTCCCCCGATTGCGGGGTGTTGAGGGTTTGTAAGGATTGCAAAATTCCGGGTTATAATCAACGGCTGAGCGGAAAGAGCTCGAGTGCTTTCTCTCAGTCATGGCGGTTTCCGAAGTCGCCTTGACAATTTCCGGAAATTGTTTTGTCTAATCCTCTAAGGAACATTGAAATGAAAAACTCCCTCATTCTGGCGACCGTCATTGCTGCTGCTGCCCTCGCCGCTTGTGGCAAGAAGGAAGAACCCGCTCCTGCGCCGGCTCCCGCTCCTGCCGCCGCTCCCGCGCCTGCCGCCGCTGACGCCGCTTCCGGCGCTGCCGCTGCTGCTTCCGGTGCTGCCGCTGCTGCTTCCGGTGCTGCCGCTGCTGCTTCCGGCGCCGCTGCTCCTGCCGTCGCCGCTGCTGCTGACGCCGCCAAGGGCGCTGCTGACGCTGCCAAGGGCGCTGCCGATGCCACCAAGGCTGCGGCTGACGCTGCCAAGGCTGCCGCTTCCTCTGCCAAGAAGTAATCGCTCTCTGCGATTTGCTTGAAAAGCCACCGCAAGGTGGCTTTTTTCATGGGCGCTTGGATTGCACGGCGCACTCCCACGCGACCAGAGACCAGGTCTCAGGCACTTAGCCAGTCGGTCCCGTGAATCGGGTCGGCCACCAGGACTTCGTCTTCTGTTCGGTTCAGTGCACCGGCCACCGCACTGCGCGCCAGATCCGGCCGGTTGTTCTTGCGACTCAGATGGGCGGCCACGACATGGTTCAGACCGTCGTGTCGCACGGCCTGTAGCACCTGGGCGGCCTGTGCGTTCGCCAGGTGACCGTGGGCGCCCCCCACGCGCCTCTTCAGAAAGAACGGATAGGCCGAGGCTTCCAGTAAGTCCGGGTCATGGTTGCACTCCAGCAGCAACGCGTGACAGCCGCTGAGGTGCTTCAGAACCTCGGCCGGTGCGTGGCCGAGGTCGGTCAGCACGCCGAGCCGCCGGTTACCGTCGGTGCAGGACAGTTGCAAGGGTTCCCGGGCATCGTGCGGGACGGCAAAAGGATGCACTTGGAGCGGGCCGACCTCAAAGGCGGCGCCATGCTCGGCTGTGTTCAGGAGTCCTTCGTAGTCCCGTCCACCTTGCGCGGACCAGGTGCCGTGGCTCATCCAGACGGGAATGCGTTCACGCAGCGCCAACGTATGCGCACAGCCGACATGATCGCTGTGCTCGTGGGTGATGAAGAGGGCGTCGATGTCGCCGGTGCACAGGCCGGCAATCGCCAGCCGGCGCTCCAGGATCCGGATCCCGAGGCCGCAATCCACCAGGATCCGCGTCACGGCGCTGCCGCTTCGGGCTTCGACGAGGGTTGCGTTACCCGAACTGCCGCTGCCCAGGTTTCTGAAGCGCAGCATCCGACGCCGTGTTCACTTCAGGTCGTCGACGATCACCTGCAGGATGCGCTTGGCATTGTCGGAAGCTTCCGGAACGCCAGTGGCGCTCAGGACAGACACCGAGGTCGTGTCGCCGGCACTTCGCACAGCAATGCGGTACTTGATCGGTGCCGATTCCTTGGCGGTCGCGCCGAACAGCTTGCCGATGAAACCGGGCTCCTTGGCCGAGTTCGGCTCGACATAACGCACGAAGTAGATGCCCTGGGCGCGGTCGCGGTCTTCGACCGTGAAGCCGGTGCGGTCGAGCGCCAGGCCGACCCGGCGCCAGGCACGGTCAAAGCTGTCGGATACCTGCACCACCGGCGTGTTGTTGACGGAGGTCAGCGTGGCGCCGGGTTTGGCCGCGGCGCTGCTGGCCACCAGCGCCTTCGCCTGCTCTGCGGTGACACCCAGCTTGATCATCATCTTGCGCAGAAATTCGGCCTCGAGCTCCGGGTCGGCGGCCTTCGGCTGCCAGACCGTGGCGTCCTTGCTGCTGCTGCTGTAAACCTCGATCATGGCCCGGTGGCTGATGAAGATTTCCGTCCCGCCTGCGGGCAGGCGCTCCATGCGCGTGCGGAACTTGTCGCGCTCCGCGGTGGAGTAGGCGCCATCGATCACCTTGCCGATCGAGGCGCGGATGATGTCCTGTGGAATCTTGGCGCGATTCTCGGCCCAGTCGGTCTCCATGATGCCGACGGCAGGCTGGTCAACGGTCAGGAGGAAGCCGTTTTCCTGCCAGAAATCACGCACCGGGCCCCAGAGCTGCTCCGGCGTGCGGTTGACCACCAGCCAGCGTTGATTGGCCAGCTTCTCGATCCGAACGTCACCGACTGTCACGAGCGCCACACTGGCGCTGGGCGTTGCCTGGGCTGTCCTGGCCATGCCGCTGGCCGTCACAGATCCGCCTGGAACGGTGTAGCGGGTTTCGGTGCTCAGCTTGGTCAGGTCGGGTGGAACCTCCAGCGTGGGGGCGCTGCCGGCGCTCTTGTAGTCGACCTTGTCCTCTTGCAGCACGGAGCAGGCCGGCAGCGTGGCGATCAGGATGCTGGCCCATGCGAGCCGGTGGCCCGTCGTTGCGAATGGCTTCACGGAAAGTTTCCTCGGGGTTCTCATGACAGGCTCAGACCAGACCGGCGGCGCGCAAGGCGCCTTCGACCACGGGCTCGAAGGACGCCGACATCGGGGTCATGGGCAGGCGCAGCGTGCCACCACACAGGCCCATGCGCGCCATCGCCCACTTCACCGGGATCGGGTTGGCCTCGACGAACAGGTGCTTGTGCACCGGCATCAGCCGCAGCTGGATCTCCATCGCGCGGCGTGCGTCGCCCGCGATGGCGGCCATGCACAGCTCGTGCATCAGGCGCGGCGCCACATTGGCCGTCACGCTGATATTGCCCTGTCCGCCACACAACATCAGGGCGACGGCGGTCGGGTCATCGCCGGAATAGATGGCAAAGCCCTCGGGCACCTCGCGGATCAGCCACTGCGCGCGCTCGATGTTGCCGGTGGCTTCCTTGATGCCGACGATACCGTCCACCTGGGCCAGCCGCAGCACCGTGTCGTGCAGCATATCGGCGACGGTGCGGCCCGGTACGTTGTACAGAATGATCGGCAGGTCACCGGTGGCCTCGGCGATGGCCTTGAAGTGCTGGTACTGGCCTTCCTGCGTCGGCTTGTTGTAGTAGGGCACGACCTGCAGCTGGCAATCGGCGCCGACCTTCTTGGCGAATTTCGCGAGTTCGATGGCTTCCGAGGTCGAGTTGGCGCCGCAACCGGCCATGATCGGCACGCGCCCTTTGGCCTGCTCCACGGAAACGCGGATGATTTCGCAGTGTTCCTCGACGTTGACCGTGGGCGACTCGCCCGTCGTGCCCACCACCCCGATGGCGTCGGTGCCCTCGGCGATGTGCCAGTCGATCAGCTTGCGCAGCGTGTCGTAGTCCACGCTGCCGTCTTCGAGCATCGGCGTGACCAGGGCGGGGATGCTGCCCGTGAGGGGGCGATAGGTGGATGTCATGTCCGCAGGTGTAAACGCTAAACGAGCATTCTAACTAACGCCCATGTCAGGCACTGGAGCGGCGATCAGAGCGGCAGCGGCGGCCAGGACCCGTCAGCGCCGGCCCGGACAGCCGCGATGCGCTGCACCCTGCGCGGCGGCCCGTCCAGGTAGCCGTCCTCGAAGGCCACCACCCGCAGGCCGGCGCAGGCAACGAGCAACTCGCCCGACTGCAGCAGAAAGTCGGCTCGCGAGGGCTTGCCGTAGGCTTCATTGCCGGCGGCAAAGGTCTCATAGATCAGCGCGCCGCCGGGCGCCACGCTGTCGACGATCACCGGCAGCAAAGGGCGCCACAGGTAATTGGTGACGACCACGGCGTCAAAGCGCTGCCCCGCAAACGGCCAGGGGCCGCTTTCCAGGTCCGCGACCCGGGTTTCGAGCCGCTCGCCGATGCCCGAAGGCGCCAGGGCCCGGACGCCGTCAATCGCCTCGGCCGAGCGGTCCACGGCGAAGACCCGGTGGCCACGCGCCAGAAACCAGCGGGTGTGCCGCCCCAGCCCACAGGCCACATCCAGCACGGTGCCGCCGGCCGGCACCAGCGACGACCAGCGTTGCACCCAGGCCGAGACCGGCTCGCTGCCATGGCGGGCCGACAAACCGCCAATGCAACCGTTTGCTTCGCTATTCATAGCTGGAAATAACCATTTCACGCTGGGATTCGGCCAATTTCGTTCGAAATTTCGTCAAAAGCAGCTCCACAGCTGGTCGGCCAGGTTCGTCAGGAACTCCGGCCGGGTGTACAGCGCAAACACGCCCGCCAGCGTGGCCGCCACCACCACATAGACCAGAAAGCGGTTGCGGCGGGCCATCTCACGCGGCGCGCGCGCCCCCGTGGACGGCGCGCCCCGGGCGCACGATGGCCGTTTCCTTGACCGGCAGGTTGATCAGCGCCGCGAACACGCCCAAGGCAATCGCGATGTACCAGACGATGTCGTAGCTGCCGGTGCGGTCGTACAGCACGCCACCCAGCCACACGCCCATGAAACTGCCGATCTGGTGGCTGAAGAAAACGAAGCCGCCGAGCATCGACAGGTGCGCCACGCCGAAGATCTGCGCCACGATCGCGTTCGTCGGTGGCACGGTGGACAGCCACAGCAGCCCCATGACGCTGGCGAAAATGTACACGCTCACCGGTGTCAGCGGCGCCAGCAGGAACACGGTGATGGCGACGGCACGCGCGAGGTAGATGAACGCCAGGATCTTTCGCTTGGCCAGTTTCTGCCCCAGCACGCCGGCCGCGTAGGTGCCGAACACATTGAAGAGACCGATCAGCGCCAGCGCGTAGCTGGCCACCTGCGGCGACAGACCCTTGTCTTTCAGATAACTGGGCATGTGAACGCCGATGAACACCACCTGAAAGCCGCAGACGAAGTAGCCCGCCATCAGCAGCCGAAAACTGGGGTACTTGAAGGCCTCGCGCAGCGCTTGGGCGATGGACTGGTCGCGGTGCACCACGCCGCCATCGGCAAACGCGGGCTCGCGCAGCCCCCAGGCCAGGGGCACCATCAGCAAGGCGGCACCGCCCAGCAGCACCAGCGCCTGTTGCCAGCCGAACTGGCTGATCAAAAAGCCTTCCGTTGGCACCATCAGGAACTGCCCGAACGAACCGGCCGCTGCGGTGATGCCCATGGCCCAGGAACGCCGCTCGGCCGACACATTGCGCCCGATCACCCCGTAGACGACCGCATAGGTGGTGCCGGCCTGGGCGATGCCGATCAGCACGCCCGTACTCAGCGCAAACGTCAGCGGGGTGGCCGCATGGGCCATGCCGAACAGGCCCGCGGCATAGAACAGGGCGCCAGCGATGATCACGCGAAAGGCCCCGAAACGGTCCGCCACCATGCCCGCGAAGATGCCGGCCGTGCCCCAAGCGATGTTCTGGATCGCGATGGCAAAGGCAAAGGTCTCACGCGTCCATCCCTGGGCCTGCGTAATGGGTTGCAGCCAGAGCCCGAAACCGTGGCGGATGCCCATGGACACGGTGACGATGGCGGCGCCGCAGGCCAGAACCTGGGTGATGGAGAGGGTTTTCGCGGCAGAATGCATTCGGTGACTTTACTCAATCCATAGTATCTTCGCCGCGCGACAGGCACCGGCTGAGTGAAGGCCTCTTACTATGTGACACTGAACAATGATTGAGTACTCTTGAGTTATCCCCTCTCAGGGCGCTCTTTCGCAGCTATCTCTTCAGTATATTATTGCCGTTGAGCGGGGACCAAATGTGGGGCACGCAGCCTGGTTTGAGCAAGCTTTTGCAGATCCACTCGCGCCTTCAACCGGATCGCCAGCAGGTACAGGCCGCCGAATTTGCGTTGCAGCAGCATGGCGTCGGACGGGGGCAGTTGCCAGAAGTCGCGGTCCAGGCCCAGTTCGATGCCGCGTGCGCGCAGGCGCGGCAGGACATCGCTGGTGCCGAAGTCGTAAGGGCCTTCCAGCGTGAAAGGCTCGATGGCCAGCTCGCCCATATCCAGGATGGTCTGGCGGTGATGGTCCTGCGTGGTGGCGTCGTAATAACCGATGGCCATGGCCGCCGTGTCCATCATGGCCCGGTCGCCAGCCATGGCGCCCTTCATGAGGCGGCGGAACTCGTTGGCCATGCTCGCCTTGTAGGGGCGGGTGGCGCCGAAATCGAGCAGGATCAGCTGGCGGGTGTCGGTGTCAAAGCGGTAGTTGGCAAAGTTGGGGTCGGTCTGCACCAGGCGGAACTCGAACAGCTCGCGCAGCAGCAGCGCGAACAGCAGCGTCATCACTCGGTCGCGCTCGTCCTGGGGCGCATCCGCCAGGGTTTCGATCGGCACGCCGCCCACCACTGACATCGCCAGCACGCGTGCGGTGGTCAGGTCGGCGTGCAGCTGCGGCAGCGCGTAGTCGGGCGCATCGGCCAGCAGCTCGCCATAGCGGCTCAGGTAGCCGGCCTCACGCAGGTAGTCGGCCTCGTCGTGCAGCTGGCGCTTGGCGTCGCGCAGCAGGGGTTTGATGTCCATCTCCTTGGGCATCAGGCCGGACATGCGGAACAACGCGGCAACGTTGTCCACGTCGCTGTCGATGCTCTCCACCACGCCGGGGTACTGGATCTTGATGGCCAGGTCGCGCCCGTCCTTGGTCTGGGCCCGGTGCACCTGCCCGATCGAGGCCGCCGCCATGGGGGTGTAGGAGAAATGCGTGAATCGCTTTTCCCAGCCCTTGCCCCATTGGGTGTCCAGCACGCCCTTGACCTGGGCCTTGGGCATGGCGCGGGCGTCCGAGCGCAGCCGCCCCAGGATCTCGGCCAGCGCGGGCGGCAGCAGGTCGCCGGATTCCATCGAGACCAGCTGACCGACTTTCATCGCGGCGCCGCGCAGCTTGGCCAGCTGGTCGGCCACGCGGCGCGCATTGCCCGGCGTGAGCAGCAGGTCGCTCAGTTTCGGGCGGTTGCCCTGCGCCAGCTGGCGCGCGCCCTCGGCAACCATGCCGCCGGCAATGCCCGTGGCCATCCAGCCGAGACGTGCCAGGCGGGCGCCGCGACCGCCTGGCACGGCAAGAGTGGATGCGGGTGATTTCGGGGGGGCGGGGGTGCTATCGTCGGGCAAGCGGATGTCCTTGGTTCGTGCCGGCCTGGCCCGGACTGTCACGGCATGGACAGACGGCGGCGGACTCTGCCTCTATAAGGGGGCAGATGCGGGCCCTTTCAACGGCCCATTCATTACAACAGGAGATGATTCCCTATGCGCAAGACCCTGAAATGGATGGTGCTCGGTCTGCTGGCACTCGTCATCATGGCTGCCGTGGGCGGCTATCTGATGGTGCGATCGGCCGGGCACCCGAAGATTGACGGCGACCTGAAGCTGACCGGGCTCTCCGCGCCGGTCAAAGTGGTCCGCGACGAGCTGGGCGTGCCCTACATCACGGCCGCCAACACGCCGGACCTGCTGAAGGCCCAGGGCTTCGTCACCGCACAGGACCGGCTCTTGCAGATGGAACTGTTCCGGGCCACGTGGCGTGGCGAGCTGGCCGCCACCTTCGGCCCCGACGCGCTGCCCAGCGACATCCGCATGCGGGTGCTGGGCATGCGCCGCAACGGCGACCGCCACGCGCTCAAGCTGGACGCGGCCTCGCGCGCCTACCTTCAGAGTTACGCGGATGGGGTGAATGCCTATGTCCAGGATCACCCCGGTGACCATCCGATCGAACTGAAAGCAGCCGGCCTGAAGCCCAGTGCCTGGAGCGTGGCCGACCTGGTGACGCTGGTGCATTTCATCCACTACACCCATTCAACCAATTTCAAGGCCGAGATCGTGGGGCAGAAGCTGATCGACAAGCTCGGGCTGGCGCAAGCCAGGGAAATCATGCCGCTGACCGTGAATCCCGATTGGGGCGCCAGGCCGGCGCCGGCGGGCGCCACGGCCAAGGCGGGTGGCGATAGCCTGCGACTGGGGGTGGACTGGGCGCACCTGTCGGTGGCCCCCGAAACGCTGAACCACCAGGGCCTGGGCTCCAACAACTGGGCCATCGGACCGAGCCGCTCGGCGTCGGGCAAGGCGATGGTCGTCAACGATCCGCACCTGGACAGCCGCATCCTGCCGGGCTACTGGTACCCGGTGGGCCTGTTCACGCCCGAGATCCAGGCCATCGGGGCGGCGCTGCCCGGCATGCCCGGCATCCTGGTGGGTCGCACCAAACACGTCGCCTTCGGTGTGACCAATGCCTATGGCGACGTGCAGGACGTCTACATCGAGACGCTGGACCCGAATGACAAGTCCCGCTACCTGCACGGCGGCAAGAGCACTGCATTCACGGTGGTGGAGGAGACGATCCGCATCAAGGACAAGGCCGCGCCCGGCGGCCTGCGCGAGCAGCCGCTGCGCATCCGCTACACCGTGCACGGCCCGGTGATCAGCGACCACCCGGGCCTGGGGACCGGCGGTGACAAGATTCTGGCCCTGCGCTCCACCGACGCCGAGGTGCTGGCGCCGGTGCTGGGCGTCGAGGGTCTGCTGACCGCGCCGGATGCCGCCGCCTTCGACCGCGAGGTGCAGAAGATCGACCTCATGATGTTCAACTTCGTGTTCGGCGATGACAAGGGCTCGATCGGCCACCGCGCCAGCGGCGCGGTGCCGGTGCGCGCCGGCGCCGATGGCAGCCTGCCCCGCGTGGCACCGGCCGATGGCAGCGACGACTGGACCGGCTACATCCCCAAGGACCGCATGCCCGGCATGATCGATCCGCCGCGCGCCTGGGTCGGCACCGCCAACAACGACACCACCCCCGAGGGCTACCCTTGGTACTACACCAACTATGTGGCGCCGGACTACCGCTACCGCCGCATCGGCCAGGTGCTGGGCAGTGCGAAGCAGATGACGGTGGACGACCAGTGGAAACTCATGATGGACGACCGCAACCTGCAGAGCGACCGCCTGCGCACCACCATCGTGGCCGCGCTGAAGGACGACCCCGCCCAGCGCGACCTGGCGGCCCTGCTGGAGAAGTGGGACGGCGTGGACCGCGCCGACCAGGCGGCGCCGCTGGTCTACCAGTCGCTGTACCGCGAGATCGCCCTCGGCACCTTCACCGACAAGCTGGGCGAGGGCGTGGCCAAGGACATGCTGTCGACCTGGTATTTCTGGCAACAGCGCTTCGACGCGCTGGTGGGCACGCCGGATTCACCTTGGTTCGACGATCCCCGCACCAAGGACAAGCGGGAAACCCTGGCCGACGTGATCCGCGCCGCCGCGCCGCGCGCCCGCGCCAGCATCGAGGCCCTGCAGGGCAAGGACCCGGCGGCCTGGGCCTGGGGCAAGGCGCACACGCTGAGCTTTGTCAGCCCCCTGCGGCGCAGTGGCGCGGGGCAGGAACTGGCGGGTGGTTTCACCGTGCAGCGTCCGGGCAGCGGCGAGACGCTGAACCGCGGCGTGTACGACTTCCAGAAGCCGTTTGCCGTCAATTTCTTCCCGTCGATGCGGGTGGTGGTCGATTTTGCCGATCCGGACAAGATCAATGCCGTGGTGGCCGGCGGCGTGAGCGAGCGCCATTTCCAGCCGCACCAGAACGATCAGGCGCGCATCCTGGTCGCGGGCGAACGCCGTTCTTGGTGGTTCAATCCGAAGCAGGTCGAGGCCCATGCAAAGTCGCGCGCCACGCTGTCGCCCTGACCCGGCTGCCTGAGGCGGTCAAGCCCGGTTCGCATCGTCATGCCGGTCCTCCGAACGCCCGCCTTTCTGCCGTTGCTGGCCTCCACGCTGGGGCTTTTCCGGCACCCGCGCCGGGGCCTGAGTGATCCGGCCCTGCTGCCGCGCATTGAACGCGCGCTGGCGGGTGCCACGCTGGATCCGGCCTGGCTTGCGGCCTATCGCGGCAGCGTCGGGCTGTCCGATGGAGCTCGTCTGCCGCCGCTGGCGCTGCAACTGGCGGCGGCGCCCTTGCACATGGCCATCCTCGGCGACGCGCAGTTCCCGTTTCGCGCGCTGGGGCTGGTGCACCTGTCGCAGCGCGTGATCCAGACCCGGGCCATGGCGCCGCATGCCCCTTTTGATCTGCGGGCCTGCAGCGCGGATGCGCGCTGGGAAAAGCGCGGCATGAGTTTCGGCCTGGTGACCGAGGCGTGGTGCGAGGGTGAATGTGTCTGGCGCGGCGAGACGCGGGCGCTGGCGCCCGGCAAGTCGCTGGCGCCGGCTCCAGCGCCCGCGGCCGGCGCCACGGATGATCGGGACGCAGCAAGACCGGCGTGTGACGAAGTCCTTCACGTGCCCGAAGCCACGGGGCGCCGTTACGCGGCGATTGCCGGTGACCTGAACCCGATCCACCAGCATGCGCTGCTGGCGCGCCTGTTCGGGTTCCGGCGAGCCATCGTGCATGGCACCTGGACGCTGGCGCGCGCACTGGCCCTGGCGGAACTGCCGGGTCGCCCTGCGTTCACGCTGGAGGCGCACTTCCGCCGACCGGTGGAACTGCCGTCGGACATCCGCGTGCGGGCCTGGAGTGGGGCCGGCGCAGAAACGGGGAACCCTTCAGGCAGGCCGCGCCGGCTGATGGTGTCAGAGCCGCACACCGGCAAGACCTGCATCGACATCCTGCTGGCCGAGTCGGCTTGAGGCCCGGTCCGGGCCGCGGCGACGTCAGGAGGTCAGCTTGCCGGCCAGGCGGTCAAGCGGACGTCCGCCAGTCGTTTCCGGTTTCACCTCGCGGATTCATGGGCCCGGTCGGACCGGACCCATGGGCATGGAAAACTGCTGGCTGAAGACGGTTTGCCCTGCGTTGGTGACCTGGTACTCCGCGAGATAGGTCCCGGCGGGCCAGCTGGCGCCGGGCCGCTTGCGCCCGATCAGGGTCAGAGTCTGGGCCTGGCCACGTTCCAGGGCAGGCAGCAGTTTCTCGGCTATGACCGTGCCGACTGGCGCGCGCAGCACGATGTGGGCGGTGTCGCCTGCTTCCAGGCCGATCATCCGAACATAGGCGATCAGCGCCGGGCTCTGGGACGTGGGCGTGGCCTCGCCCGGTTGCTGGTTCTCGACTTCGGCCATCGACAACACCCGCTCGCTGAAGCCGTGGTTCAGCATCACCCGGCGGCGATAGACCAGCGCGGCGGCTGCGGTGTCGTCCCACAGCGTGGCGTCCGAACTGCAGGCGCTGGCGGACGGTGAGGGCGCGAACGGATCGATCGCCTTGCCGTTGTGGCGCACCGTCAGATGCAGGTGCGGAAACTCGGTCAGGCCCGACAGGCCGACAAGGCCGAGCCGCTCGCCAGCGCGCACCGTCTGGCCACGGCGGACCGCGACGCTGCCTTGCGCGAGATGGCAGTACTGCGTCTCCCAGCCGTCGGCATGGCGCAGCACCAGGCCGTTGCCGCACTCCCGGTCCTTGACGGCTTCCTTGCCGGTTTCGCGGATCGACACGTCCTTCATGCCGTCGCGCACCCCGGCGACCACGCCGTCGGCGGCCGCCAGCACGGCCACACCGGCGCGCACCGCAGCCATCGACGGCACGCGGAAGTCGGTGCCGTCGTGCCCGTCGTAGCTGCGGGCGCCGCAGGCGTAGTCGCGCCAGGTGGACGACGGATCGTGGTCCACATAGTTCTGCACGAAACAGGTGTTGCCGGGCTGGCAGTCGATTGGCAGGGCCAGGCGCGGTGGCGTCTGGCTGCGCGCACTGGCGGCTGCGAGCAGCAGGGCCAGCATCACCCCGGCGCCCAAGACGACTGCGTTTCGGATCAATGGCCGTGTTTTCATGAAAAAAGTCGGCTTCCCCAGCGTCGGATGGTCACAATATGCTATGAAATCAGGACCGAATATCGGAAGGGCCGGGTCTCATCGGCGGCCCCTTCCACCTCTTCATTCCAGATACCGCACGCCCGTCAGCTCTTGCGACACCGCCCACAGCCTGGCCGCCACCGCTTCGTCGCGCGAGCGGCGGCTGGAGCCGACCTTGCCTGGCGCCCCGCGCATCTCGCCCAGGGACTGCGGACCGCAATAGTCGCCGCCCCGGATGTCGTCGCCCAATGCGGCGTACAGGGTGGGCTGCGCGCCCCCGCTGGCGGACTGGAAAACCAGCTCGGTCAAGGGGGCGAACAGCTGCACGGCTTTGGGCAGGTGCTGGAACAGATTGGTGGCGGAGACCCCGGGGTGCGCCGCCACCGACAGCGTGGCGCAGCCAGCCTTTGTCAGCCGGCGCTGCAACTCGTAGGCGAACATCAGGCAGGCCAGCTTGCTCTGCCCGTAGGCCAGGCGCTTGTCATATCGCCGGGTGGCATTCAGATCGTGGAAACGGATGCCGCTCCATTTGTGCGCCAGGCTGCTGAGGCTCACGATGCGCGCATTCGGGGTTTTGTTGATCAGCGGCAGCAGCAAGCCGGTCAGGGCGAAGTGGCCCAGGTAGTTGGCCGCCAGCTGGCTCTCGAAGCCGTCTTCGCTCAGCGTATAGGGCGGCATCATGATGCCGGCGTTGTTGATCAGCAGGTCCAGCGTGGCGTGGCGCTTCTTGTAGGCCGCGGCAAAGGCGCGGACCGACTTGAGACTGCCCAGGTCCAGCGTCAAGCATTCGATGCGGGCCTTGGGGTGCTGGGCCAGGATGGCCGCTCGGGCCGCGTCGGCCTTGGCGGCATTGCGGCACGCGAGCACGACGGTGCAGCCCTTGCCGGCCAGGGCCAGCGCGGTCTCGTAGCCCAGGCCGATGTTGGCGCCAGTGACCACGGCGATGCGCCCCGACTGGCTCGGGACCTGTTTCATGGTCCAGGACATGGCGAAACCCTTGGCGGTGGAAATGCCCGACCTTATCGGATCGTGGATTCCGCCGGGCCTTGGAGGCTATTTCCGGGTGGCTTTGGCGGCGGGCTTGGCTGCGCGTGCGCGCGGGGCCGGCACGGCTTTCGCGGCTGCCTTGGCGGTGGCCGGCCTTGCCTTTGCCGTCGCCTTTGGCGCTGGCGCCTTCACCGGTGCCTTTTTGGCTGGGGGTTTCGACGCAACAGCTTTCTTCGCCGGCGCCTTGGGCTTGGCGACCTTTGCCGCTGCGGCGTCCGCCGTTGCGATGGTCTTTTGCATCCTGCGGAATTCGCGGTTGAACTCCTCGGTGATGGTCTCAGGGTCAGGCACCAGGTGGGCGTCGCCAATGACGGTCAGCCCGGCCATGCCCTTGTAGCTGAAGATGCTCACCGCCATGCCGAGCTGCTTGCCCGGATGCGGCGCCCAGGCCAGCATGCGCTCGATCGGGGCGCCGGCCAGGTACAGCTCTTCGCGCGGGCCGGTGACGTTGGTCATCACCAGGCTGGCCTTGCGCCCGAACAGGTCGTTGGAGAAATCCTCCAGCACCTTGGGCAGGCGCCCCATCAGGTCGAGCAGGGCGCGGGTGGCCAGGGGTTCCGGTGAATGCTTGAGCGCGTCCATGCGGGCCTTGGTCAGCGCGAGCCGGTGGTCCGCGCGGGCCTTGGTCACGGCCAGGTCGAGTACGACCAGACCGAATTCGTTGCCCAGCTGGCCCATGCGCTCGGGCGGTCGCAGGTCGACCGGCACCATCGCGCGCAGGGTGGTGTTGTTGACGTCCACGCCACGCCCTTTGAGGTAGGTGCGCAGGGCGCCGGTCATCGCGGCGACCAGCACGTCGTTGACCTTGGCGCCGTGGCGCAGGCCGATCGCCTTGATGTCGGCAATCGGGAAAGGCTCGGACCAGGCGACGCGCTTGGCCGGAGCGAACTCGCCTTTCAGCGGCGAGGGCGGGTCGTCCTTGCGCAGCAGTTCGCCCACCAGCATGCCGGCGCCGGCGCCCAGCGCCAGTGCGCCCCGGGCGGCGCCGGTGACGGCATTGATGGCGGGCGCCAGCAGGCCCTTGTCGACCTGTTTGATGCTCTTGCCCCGGGCGCGGGGTGCCTGCAGGGGCGGCGCGCCAGGCGCCGGGTCGTACAGCTTCTGGAGCAGGATCATCATGGCGGTGCCGTCGGCGATACAGTGGTGGCATCGCATGATCAGCGCGCTGCCGCCTTCGACATCGTCGACGACCCAGGTCTGCCACAGCGGAATGGAATGGTCGAGCGGGGCGCTGGCGATGTCGTTGACCAGAGCGACCAGCGCCGCCTGGTTGTGCGGTGCCGGCAGGCCGACGTGATGCAGGTGCTGGTTGATGTCGAAATTCGGCATGTCCTGCCAGTGCGGCGTGGGCAGCGGGAACCCGGTTTCGACCACGCGCTGGCGGAAGCGTTCGAAGGTGACCAGCCGTTCGCTATAGACCTGACGCACCCGGTCGAAATCAAGCGGCTCCTTGGTCAGGGTCACGCCCATCACGACCGCGAGGTTCGAAGGGCCGTCGTTGTGGAACCAGGACGCATCGGCGGCGGACATGGGGTAGGTTTTCATGATGTGTCTCTCTCGATCCCGCCATGCCATGCAGCCGGGCAGGGCGGGCCGCCACCGGGCTGGAGTGTGTTTCGTACATGCTAGATCGTGCGTCAGGTGATGCATTGACCGGCATCAAGGTCTCTGAGGAGACCGGCGCTGGCGGGCGCAATCGCATACATTCGCGGCTGGCCGGCATCGGCCGCGCTTTTGTTGCCATGCCCTTGAATTCGTCACGCGACATGAACCCTGCTGAAACGATATCCATCACCGCGGCCGACGGGCACCGCTTCGACGCGGGCCTTTTCCGGGCGGCCAGCGCTGCGGCGCCGGTTTTGATCTTCCTGTCGGCGCTGGGCACGCCGAGCCGGGTGTACCGGGGCTTTGCGGCGGCGATGGCGGGGCAGGGCGTTCACGTCTGCACGCCGGACTGGCGCGGACTGGCGAGCAGCTCGGTGCGGGCGTCGCGCCGCCACGACCATGGTTACCGCGCGCTCGTCGAGATCGATGCGCTGGCCCTCATCGAAATGCTGACCGAACGGTTACCCGGCTCACCCGTGTGGATCGGCGGGCACAGCCTGGGCGGGCAGTTGAGCACGCTGATGGCCGCCCGTCAGCCAGATCGGGTGCACGGCCTGCTGCCGATTGCCAGCGGAAGCGTGGCGTTGTCGTGCTACCCGCCCCGGCTTCAGCGCGGCATCCGGACGCTGGGCCTGGTGTCCCGCATCAGCGGTGCCATGGTTGGCCACTTCCCCGGTCAGCGCATCGGCTTCGGTGGTCGCGAAGCGCGCGGCGTCATGAAGGACTGGGTGCATGTGGCCCATACCGGGCGCTATGAGCCGGTGGGCACGGCTTTCAACTACGAGCGCGCGCTGGCGGAGCTGGCGATGCCGGTGCTGGCGCTGAACTTCAAGGGCGACACCTGGGCGCCTGAGGCGGCCGCCAGTTACCTGCTTGGCAAACTGCCACAGTGCCAGCGCGAGCAGTGGACTTGGGGCGATGCCGATACCGGTGGTCAGCACCTGGACCATTTTTCCTGGACCAAACACCCGCAGCTTCTGGCGCCTCGAATCGCTGCCTGGCTGCAGGCTCACTGATTCTTCGACCAACCACAACCCCACCCATCCCGAAAGGACCGCTCCGCCATGAAGACCAAGATCACCGAGATGTTCGGCATCCAGCATCCCATCATCCAGGGCGGCATGCACTTTGTCGGCTTCGCCGAACTCGCCGCTGCCGTGTCGAATGCCGGCGGCCTGGGTCTGATCACCGGCCTCACGCAGCGCACGCCGGAATTGCTGGCCAACGAGATCCGCCGCTGCCGCGAGATGACCGACAAGCCCTTCGGCGTGAACCTGACCTTCCTGCCCACGGTCAGCTCGCCCGACTACCCCGGTTACATCAAGGCGATCATCGACAGCGGCGTGAAGGCCGTGGAGACCGCCGGCAACAACCCGCAGAAGTGGATGCCGATGCTGCACGAGGCTGGCATCAAGGTGATCCACAAGTGCACCTCGGTGCGCCACGCGCTCAAGGCCGAGGCGATCGGCTGCGACGCGGTCAGCGTGGACGGTTTCGAGTGCGGTGGCCACCCGGGCGAGGACGATGTGCCTAACTTCATCCTGCTGCCGCGCGCCGCCGAATCGCTGAAGATCCCCTTCGTCGCCTCGGGCGGCATGGCCGACGGCCGCTCGCTGGTGGCGGCGCTGGCGCTGGGCGCGGAAGGCATGAACATGGGCACGCGCTTCATCGCGACGAAGGAAGCACCGGTGCACGAGAACGTCAAGCTGGCCATCGTGGCGGCCAGTGAACTCGACACCCGCCTCGTGATGCGCCCGCTGCGCAACACCGAGCGCGTGCTGCGCAACGCCGCGGTCGACCGCTTGCTGGCCAAGGAACAGACGCTGGGCGCCAACCTCAAGTTCGAGGACATCATCGAGGAGGTGGCCGGCGTCTATCCGCGCATCATGCAGCAGGGTGACATGGAGGCGGGCGCCTGGTCGTGCGGCATGGTGGCCGGGCTGATCCACGACATCCCGAGCGTCAAGGAACTGATCGACCGCATCATGCTGGAGGCCGACGGCATCATCCGCCAGCGTCTGGCCGGCATGGCGGGTGTTTGAGCCGGAATTTCAAGCTTTTTCGATCGCTTCCCAGCGTCGATGGGTCATTGTCTGCTATTGATTCAGGAGCCTAAATGACGGCATCGCGTGTGACACCATGGACGTCAAATGCGGGCCAGGTCATCAGGAGCATGACGGGAGCGGCACCATGAACGCGACAGCAAGCGCCAGCCACGGCGTCGAATCCGCCTACGCCTGGGCACGCCTGATGGTGTCACTGGCGCTGATGACCATCGGTGGCGTCGGCATGTACGGTGCGTCGGTGGTGTTGCCGGCCGTGCAGCGCGATTTCGGCGCGGTGCGCGCCGATGCCTCGTTTCCCTACACCCTGACGTTGATCGGCTTTGGCATCGGCGGCATCCTGATGGGGCGGCTGGCCGACCGCTTCGGCGTTATGGTGGTAGCGCTGATCGGCGCTGCCGGCCTGGGGCTGGGACTTGCGGCCGCGGGTGCTTCGAGCAGCCTGTGGCAGTTCACACTGGCCCACGGACTGCTGATCGGCCTGCTCGGCGTCTCCGCCACCTTCGCGCCGCTGGTGGCCGACACCTCGCTGTGGTTCACCCGCCGCCGGGGCATCGCGGTGGCCATCTGCATGAGCGGCAACTACCTGGCCGGAGCGGTGTGGCCCCCGGTGATGCAGCACTTCATCGACAGCGCCGGCTGGCGCGCCACCTATTTCGGTCTGGCCATCTTCTGCGTGCTGACCATGGCGCCGCTGGCGCTGTTCCTGCGCCGGCCCGCGCCCGTCACCGCAGTGCAGGCGGGCGCCAGCGCGACGGTCATGAAGTCCGCGCGTTTCCTCGGCCGATCGGACCCTGCCCATCCACTCGGGCAGACGCCGCGGCGCCTGCAGATGCTGCTGTGCGTGGCCGGGGTGAGCTGCTGCGTGGCGATGTCGATGCCCCAGGTGCACATCGTGGCCTACTGCACCGACCTGGGTTTTGGCGCTGCGCAGGGCGCGCAGATGCTGTCGTTGATGATGGCGGCGGGCATTGCCAGCCGGTTGCTGTCGGGCTGGGTGTCGGACCACATCGGCGGGCTGCGCACGCTGATGCTGGGCTCGGTGCTGCAAGGCGTGGCGCTGTTCTTGTTCCTGCCGTTCGATGGCCTGGTGCCGCTGTATGTGGTGTCGGGCCTGTTCGGCCTGTTCCAGGGCGGCATCGTGCCAAGCTACGCGCTGATCGTGCGCGAATACTTCACCCCCAAGGAGGCCGGCGCGCGCGTCGGCACCGTGCTGATGGCCACGCTGCTGGGCATGGCGCTGGGCGGCTGGCTCTCGGGCGCCATCTTCGACTGGACGGGCTCCTACCGGGCCGCCTTCGTCAACGGAATCGCCTGGAACCTGGTCAATGTGGGCATCGTCGGTTTTCTGTTGTACCGGGTGCGCCAGAGTCAGCGCTTCACCGGCCATTGGTCGTAAAGTTTGACCGGAATGCTTTCACCCCATAGCTCGATGTGTGCGGGGCTTCCCTGATGCGTCTCGTTGGCCGCCTGGCCACGGACATAGCCCAGCGCGACGCAGGAGCCGGCCAAAGGGCTCCAGCCCGCGGACGAAATTTCGCCGACGGACGCGCCTTCGAAGCGTATGGCCTCGCCACCCCATACGAATGCCGTGGGTGAGTCCAGCACCAGAGACACCAGCTTCTTGCGAAGGGGCTGCCCCCGGGAGGCCAGCAAGGCGGACTTGCCGATGAAGTCGCCGGGCTTGTCCAGCTTGACGGCGTAACCCAGGCCGGCCTCCCAGGGTGTTTCGTCGGGTCCGAGTTCGGCGCCCCAGGCACGGCGCCCCTGTTCGATCCGAAGCGCGTCCAGTGCGTAGTAGCCGGCGTCGCGCAGGTTCAGGTCGCGCCCTGCTTCGTGCAGAGCGAGGTAGACGTGGCGCGCCATTTCCACGGGCACATACAGCTCGAATCCCGGCCCGCCCACGTAACTCATGCGCGCCGCCCGCACACGGGCGAGACCCACGTCAATGACACGGGTCCATGAGAACTTGAGCGCCTCGGGGGAAAGGTCATCGGGACTGACACGGGCCAGCAACCCGCGTGCCCCAGGCCCCATCACCGAAAGCACGCTGTAGAGCGGCGAAACGTCGGTCAGCACGGCGTGCTCGTCGGGCTTGATGTGACGGGAGATCCAGTCGAAATCGCGCACCGTCTGCGCCGATCCGGTGATGATCAGGAAACACTCGCCCATGCGGTCGGGCTGCTGGCGAATCACGGTCAGGTCGCTTTCAAAGCCGCCCCGCTCGTTGAGCAGCGCGGTGTAGACCATCTTGTCAATCGGCACGTCCATGTCGTTGGCGCACAGGCGTTGCAGCACCGCCAATGCGTCGCGGCCCTGCAGCAGCAACTTGGAAAATGACGTTTGATCGTAGAGCGCCACGGCTTCCCGGGTGGCTTTCTGTTCTTCGATCATCCAAGGCAGCCAGCCTGGACGATCCAGCGTGTGGGCCGGCATGGCCTGGCCGTGCGGCCGGAAGTAGTTGGCCCGCTCCCAGCCGTTGCGGCTGCCAAACTCGGCGCCCCGCTCTGCCAGAAGATCGTACAGGGGCGATGTCCGCAGGGGCCGGGCTGTCTCCAGCTCCTGGCGCGGCCAGCGCATCGCGTAGTGCAGGCCCAGGGTTTCGCCGGTGCGCGCAGCCAGCGCCTTGCGGTTGGCGGTGAACGCGCCAAAGCGGCGAACGTCCACGTCCCAGAGATCGGTGCTGGGCTCGCCCCCCACAATCCATTCCGCCATCAGGCGTCCGGCTCCGCCGCTGTTGGCAATGCCCGCCGAATTGAATCCGGCGCAGACGAAATAGTTGCGCAGTTCGGGAGCTTCTCCCAGGATGAAATTGCCGTCGGGCGTGAAGCTCTCGGGCCCATTGAGCAGCATCTTGATCTCGGCGGTCTCCAGGCACGGCGTGCGGTGCAGGGCGTTGGTCATGAGGGGTTCGAACTGGTCCCAGTCCTCGTCGAGCAATTCAAACTGGAAGGTGCTCGGAATGGGGTCCATCTTCCAGGGCTTGGCCTTGGGCTCGAAGCCCCCCATGACCAGGCCGCCGACCTCTTCCTTGTAGTAGATGAAGCCGTCGGGGTCGCGCATCACCGGCAGCATCGGATGCACGCCATCGATCTTTCCGGTGACGATGTAGAAGTGCTCGGCGGAGTAGAGCGGCACATTGACCCCGGCCAGTGCGCCGAACTGGCGTGCCCATTGCCCTGCGCAGTTCACCAGCACTTCGCACCGCACGTCACCCTGGCGGGTCCTGACACCCACAGCCCGTCCGCCTTCGATGATGACCCCGGTGACCTCGACATCCTCCACCATCTTCACACCGCGATTGCGCGCCCCCTTGGCCAGCGACATGCACAGGTCCGCCGGGTTGGCCTTGCCGTCCCCGGGCAACCAGATGGCGCCCTGCAGATCGTCGGTTCGCATCACCGGGTAGCGTTCGCCCGCTTCCCGGGGTGAAATCAGGTGGCACTCAACGCCGAAGCTGTTGGCCATCGTCGCTTGCTTCTTCAGGACCTTCATGCGCTCGGGGGTGCGGGCGACGTTGACGCTGCCGCACTGCTTCCAGCCCGTGGCCAGGCCCGTCTCGGCCTCCAGCGTGGCGTACAGTTCGATGCCGTACTTGCTCATCACGGTCATGTTGCGGTTCGGCCGCATCTGCCCCACCAGGCCGGCGGCGTGCCAGGTCGTGCCGCTGGTGAGCTTGCCCTGTTCGAGGAGCAGCACGTCGGTCCTGCCGAACTTGGCCAGGTGGTAGGCGGTCGAGCAGCCGGCAATGCCGCCGCCGACGATGACGATCTGTGCGTGGCCTGGAAGACTCATGATCAACTCCTTGGTACGGTAAACAGACTAGCCCATTCGCAACGCCATGACGCCCGAGGCGATCATGGCGGCACCGAACACCCTTCGGCGCGTCAGTGCCTCTTTCAGAAACCAGACCCCCAGCAGCACGGCAAACAGGACCGAAGTCTCGCGCAAAGCGGCCACGGTGGCGACCGGCGCGCGCGTCATGGCCCACAGGGCGATGCCGTAGGAGCCGAGCGAGGCGCAGGCGCCAATCGTGGCCAGCGGCCAGCGGTGACGGGCGTAGCGGCCGAGCGCGGGTCCGCGTGTGGCAAACATGAGCAACGCGAATGGCCAGCCGTCGAAGAGGAAGAGCGTAGCGACATATTGCAGGGCATTGCCCGACGCGCGCACACCGAGCCCGTCGACCACGGTATAGACGGCAATGATGACGGCATTGGCAAGCGCGAAGGCAACGGCTTTGGGAGCCTCCAGGGCATGGCGGTTGAGGCCCAGAACCAGTACGCCGCAACTGATGCCGATGACGCCGGCCCAGGCCAACGGCGACAGTGTCTCACCCAGCGTGAATGTCGCTGACAAAGCGACCAGAAGCGGCGCGACGCCGCGCATCAAAGGGTAGGTCAGTCCCAGATCGCCATGCCGGTAGGCTCCCGTCAGCGCTAGGTAATAGCCGATATGGATCACGACCGACGCGGCGATGAACGGCCAGGCCTCTGCCTTGGGCCAGCCCACCAGGCCCACCAGGGGAATGGCCATGAACGACCCGATCAGGTGGATCGTGGCCATGTCCAGATCCTTGTCCTTGCTCGACTTGACCAGCGCATTCCAGCTGGCGTGCAGCAGCGCAGCAAACAGCACCGCCCCTACCACCAGCCAACTGAGCGTCATGGGGCGGGGCTCAACGGCGCCTGTGGGCGAAGTGCTGGCGAAAGGAGCCCGGCCAATGCACGTTTCATCATCCGATGGCTCAAACGGCCGCCTCGGGCTCACGCAGGCGCGTCTTGGTCAAGGCGCCGGCGGCTTCCAGGATGGGGTAGGCGATCGAGCAGATGTGCGAGTTGATGCGCTTCAGGTCGCTGATCAGGTCAATGTGCAGCGAACTGGTGCCGATGCTCTCCGGCGTGTTGTCTTGCAGGCGTGAAAGGTGCGTCGAGGCGTACTCGCGTTCAAGATCCCGGAAGTGCGCCTTTTCCTGGAGAAGCTTCTGTGCATCCTCGATTTGCCCGTCCAGGAAAACGCTCATCCCGAGCCGCAGATTGGAGACCAGCCGCTCGTGCATGTGGCAGATTTCCGCCATGCCCGCATCCGAGAAGCTCCGGCCGGGGCGGATCTTCTTGTCTTCGATGTCCTGCAAGACACGCTCGATGGTGTCACCGATCTGCTCCATGTTGATCGTGAAGGAGACGATGTCGGCCCAGCGGCGACCCTCGCGCTCGGACAAGGCCTCCCGCGAGATCTGGGTCAGGTAGAACTTGATGGCCGAGTACAGCTCGTCGACGGTGTCGTCACTTGCACGCAGCTGCCCGGCCAGCGTGAGGTCGTTGGTCCGTATGACCGTCACGACGCCGCGCAGCATGGTTTCGACGACGTCGGCCTGATGAAGGGCCTCGCGGGCGGCGCACGAAATGGCCAGTGACGGCGTCGCCAGTGCGGTCGGGTCGAGGTGTTGCGGGCGATTGACAGGACCCTTTTTCAGGGGGACCGGCAGCCAGCGATCGAGTCGAGCGCCGAGAGTGCGGGTAAAGCCGATGAACAGGAGACCCAGGACGATGTTGAACAGGAAGTGAAAGCTCACGACCTGGCTCAAAGGGGAGGGCATGTAGGGGGCGACGCCCTTCAGCACGGCCGGAACGTAGGGCATGAGGACCAGCATCAGCGCGCAGCCGATACCCTTGAAGATCAGGTTCCCGATCGGGACGCGACGCTCTGCAGGACCATTTCGGGCGGTCGACAGAACCGCGAGAATGCCGCTGCCCAGATTGGCCCCCAGGACCAGTCCGAGCGCCACCGTCAGCGGGAGAATGCCCGAGGCGGCCAGGGCGGCCGTCAGCAGCACGATGGCCAGACTCGAATAGGAAAAGATCGTCAGCACAGCGCCGACGGCGATGTCCAGCAGCACTTCATTCGGCAGCGCGGTCAGCAGGCTTTGCACCAGGGGTGACTGGGTCATCGGCCGGGTCGCAGACACGATGAGCTGCAACGCCAGGGTAATGAGCCCCAGACCGATCATGACCCGCCCGACCCGCCCGGCCGTGGTGGCCTGCCGTGACGTGAAGAGGATCACGCCGATCACGATGAGCAGGGGAGACAGCCAGGACAGGTCGAAGGAAAAGACCACGGCCATCAGGCTGGTTCCCATGTCGGCGCCGAGCATCACGGCCAGTCCGGCGCCGGTCGCAATCAAGCCTTGCCCGACAAACGAGGACGCGATCAGGCAGGTGGCGGTGCTGCTCTGGATGAGTCCGGTCACACCCAGCCCCGCCAGCATCGCCGTCAACTGGTTGTCGGTGCTCTGCTTGAGCACGCGACGAAGGTCCTCGCCAAGAACCCGCAGCACTCCGGTCCGGACCGTGTGAGTGCCCCAGACCAGCAGGGCAATGGCGGCAAAGAGGTTCAGCAGGTGCTGCATGGACTCGCCGCAGCCTTACGCACGCGGGGCACGCCACTGTAGGGCTCATCACCGGGCTCCATCAGCCGTTGCTCGACGGCCTTCAGGGTCAAAGCCATGGCAGCGAATAGGTCTTCAGGTTGGTGAAACTCTTCATGGCTTCCTGCACGCCCTCCTTGTAGCCCAGACCCGAATCCTTGATGCCGCCAAACGGCGTCAGTTCAAGGCGGTAGCCGGGCACTTCACGGACGTTGACCGAGCCCACCTGAAGCTCATTGATGAAGCGGGTGATGTAGTCCATGCGGTTGGTGCAGACCGCGCTGGACAGGCCGTACGCGGTGCCGTTCGAAATGGCAATCGCCTGATCGATGTCCTTGAACCGGATGATCGGAGAGACCGGCCCGAATGTCTCCTCCCGGGCCACCAGCATGTCCGGGGTCACCTGGTCAAGAACGGTGGGCGAATACAGCGCGCCACGACGCCGGTTGCCCTCGAGCAATCTCGCACCCTGCGCAATGGCCTCGTTGACGCGACGCTCGAAAAACATGGCGGCGGCCTCGTCGATCACGGTTCCCATGTCATTGCCCGGGTCGGCCGGATCGCCGTACTTCCAGGCACGGGTTTTCTCGACAACTTGATCCACAAAGCGATCCGCCACCGCTTCGTGCACCAGCATGCGCTTGACCGCCGTGCAGCGTTGGCCCGAGTTCTTGTACGAGCCCTGCACCGCAAGGGTGGAAGCTTCGTCCAGATCGGCGTCCTCCATCACGATGATGGGATCGTTTCCGCCGAGTTCGAGCACCATGCGCCGGTAGCCGGCTTTGGACGCGATATATTTTCCGATCGCCACGCCGCCGGTGAAGGTCACCAGATCAACAAGCTCATTGGTGATGAGTTCATCTGCGATTTCCCGCGGGTCGCCCGTGATCACGCTCAGCATCTCGGGTGGCAGACCGGCTTCGTACAGGATGTCGGCAAACAGGATTGCCGAAAAAGGCACCTTTTCGCTCGGCTTGAGCACCATGCGATTGTTGGTGGCAATGCTGGGGACGACTTTGTGCGCCACCTGGTTCATCGGGTGGTTGAAAGGCGTGATCGCACAAATGACGCCCAGCAAGGGTGAGCGCTGGGTATAGACGCGTCGCTTCTTGCCGTGCGGCGTCAGGTCGCAACTGAAGATCTGCCCATCATCCTTGAGCACTTCGCTGGCGCCGAATGCGAGCACGTCGCTGACCCGTCCGGCTTCGTACAGCGCGTCCTTGATGCAAAGGCCGGACTCGGCGCTGATGAGTTGCGCGACCTGATCCAGCCGCTGGCTGATGATGACGGCCGCCCGGTTCAATACGGCTGCCCGTTCGTAGCGGGTGAGCCGGGGCTGGAAGCCGTGTGCGATGGCAAAGGCTTCACGCGCCTCGTCGAGGGTCGCCTTCGGAACGGTTCCGAGAATCTTCTCCGTGTAAGGGTTGTACACGGTGATGGTCCGGTCATCCGGTCGACCGGCGCCTCGCGGGCGCCCGGCTATGCGCATGGCGTTGAGCTGATGGTCCTGGATGTAGGCTTCGATCATGGTGCAGACCCGGTGATCCGCCTTACTGGGCGTAATTCAGCGCCAATTCAAAGGCGTCAAAATTTCTGAAGCGCCGCGTCGTATCCAGGCCCGGCAAGACGCGGTTGATGATCAGCGGCACGCGCTGTTCGCTGATGCCGCCATGGGAGCGCAGCGGGACTTCGAGCGCAGACAGGTCATGGCGCGCCGCCGAAGTGCCGATCACGGTGAAGCGCTCGGACACGACCACCAGGTCGCCGATGCGGTCCGCGGGCAGTTCGAAGCGCTCGGCGGCCTGCTCGCGTGTCAGCACGACCTCGATGCCCCGGACCGCCTGCAGGCGAGCACAGGCCTCAGGTAGGTCGACGCCATTCGGAAGGTACACCGTGGCGAATGAACCCAGCGCACCGTGGTGGACCACATAGGGGTCGGTAATGGGAAGGATGACACGGGCCTTGGAAACGATGTGGGCATCGGTCGTGCCCAGCCAGGCATCGAACCAGTCCTGCAGGTAGATGACGTCCGGCGTGCCGTCCATCGCGACCTTGGCGTTCATGCCGTGGTCGGCGGTCAAGGCGATCACACAACCCAGCGCTTCAAGCTGCGCCAGATAGCCGTCCATCATGGCGTAGAAATCATTGGCGCCCGTCGTTCCGGGGGCATGCTTGTGCTGGACGTAATCCGTGGTGGACAGGTACATCACATCCGGGCGCACTTTCTCCATCAGTTTGACGCCGGCGGCAAAGACGAACTCCGACAGGTCGGCGCTGTAGACGCTGGGCAAGGGCTTGCCGACCAGCGCGAGCACGTCGCTGATGCCGTTCTCGCCAAGGGTGGCCTGATCGGCCTTTTCGGCGGAAAAACAGATGCCCTTCATCTTGTGGCCCAGCAGCGCTCGAAGCTTGTCCTTGGCTGTGACCACGGCAATCGACAGGCCTGTATCGGCCAGGGCGGCCAGCAATGTGGGCGCGCGCAGCCACTTGGGATCGTTCATCATGACTTCGGTATTGCTGCCGACGTCGTACAGATAGTTGCCGCAGATGCCATGCACGCTGGGCGGCACCCCAGTCACGATCGAAAGGTTGTTCGGATTGGTGAAACTCGGCACCACGCAATCGGCGACCAGGCCCACACCCTTGGCAAGCGCCGTCTTGAGCCAGGGCATCCGGCCCGTGGCCACGGCTTGTGCCAGGTAGTCGGGCTCGCAGCCGTCTACGCAAACCACGACCGTGGGTTGTTTGGGGGACTTGTAGCTTCTGCCGTTGACAGTGAGCATTGGCGAGTTCATGGTGATCCTTTTCTGTTCTCGTCAGTCAGACGGGTGTGTAATCGGAATGCTCTCCAGACCCACACCCTGACGCCGCAGGTCGTTGGCAATGGTTCGCTCCTTGCTTTCCATGACATGGTCAAACATGGCTCGGCCCGCGGCTTGGGGGTCTCCGGTCGCGATGGCCTGGACAATTTTCTGGTGTTCGCCCGCCGAGACCGGCATCAGCCAGCCTTCGGCCAGGTTGCGGCGGCGAAACAGCGACAGTTCCTTGATGAACTTGCGGTAGATGGACGTCAATTTCCGGTTGCCCGTCATTTCAACCAGGCGGTCGTGAAACTTCAGGTTGAGCATGTGGTACTCGTAGGCTTCGTGCGTCTTCACGGCCTGGGTCATGGCAGCCACAAGCCCGCGCAGTTCCTTGAGCTGGGGTGGAGTGATGCTTTCGGCTAGCCGTCGTCCCACCCATTCGTCCATCGCGGCGCGCAGGTCAAAGATCTCAATCGCCTCGTCCATGGGAATATCGCGGACAAAGACGCCGCGATTCTTCTCGGTTCGAACCAGGCCCGCCTCGTCGAGGACGCGAAAGGCCTCGCGAACGGGCCCGCGCGAGACGCCCATCTTCTCGGCAAGAGCCGCTTCCAGCAACTTGGAGCCCGGGGCGTATTCGCCCGCCAGAATGGCGCGCTCGATCTCCTGCTGCACCACGCTGGCGAGCGAATTGCTCTGGAGCAGGGCAATGGTCGGATGCAGGGCGGCGCTCATGCCGCACATTGGATCACAAAACTGCATATTGTCAACAATCTGCAAAAAGCAATTGACAACGCTTATTGACCGACGTTAAATAAAAGCCGAATGAATGGAAAAGTGGATTTGGCTTCGCTGGCGGCGGCCGGTCATTTCACTGACACAGTCAGGTCATAGCATTGCAAACTCTAGCTCTGAAGGAAATTGACGTGCATCTGTCCAAGCTCTCCAAAACCCTCGTCCTGACCGGTCTGCTGGCGCTGGCCGGTGCGGCCTCAGCCCAAAAAACCCAGTTGCTGGTCTATACCGCGCTGGAAACGGACCAGATCAAGGCCTATCAGGAGGGCTTCAACAAGGTCAATCCGGATATCGAGATCAAGTGGGTTCGTGACTCCACAGGCGTGATCACGGCCAAACTGCTGGCTGAAAAGGCCAATCCCCAGGCCGACGTGGTGATGGGGGTGGCCGCCTCCAGTCTGGCGCTGCTTGACAAACAAGGCATGTTGATCCCCTATGCCCCACTGAACCTTGATGCGATCATGAGTCAGTACCGGGACAAGAAGAGTCCGCCAGCCTGGTTTGGCATGGATGTCTGGGGTGCCACGGTGTGCTTCAACACGGTCGAAGCCAAGAAGAAGAACATCCCCGCGCCCGAGACGTGGCAGGATCTGACCAAGCCGGTTTACAAGGGCCAGATCGTGATGCCCAATCCGGCGTCAAGCGGCACCGGCTACTTTGATGTCGTGGCCTGGCTGACCCTTTTTGGTGACAAGGATGGCAAGGGTGGCGGCTGGAAATACATGGACGGGCTGCACGAGAACATTGCTCAGTACACCCATTCGGGCTCCAAGCCCTGCAACATGGCCGCCAGTGGCGAGTTTGTGGTCGGCATTTCGTTCGAATACCGTGCCAACGCCAACAAGGCCAAGGGCGCTCCGATCGACCTGATCTTCCCGAAGGAAGGTCTTGGCTGGGACCTGGAGGCTTTCGCGATCCACAAGGGTACCAAGAAGCTTGACGCGGCCAAGAAACTGGCCGACTGGGCGTCGAGCAAGGATGCAATGTTGCTATACGGCAAGAATTTTGCCATCACCGCCCAGCCCGGCGTGGCTGCACCTTTGGCCAACGTCCCCAAGGATTACGAGGCGCGCCTGGTCAAGCTGGACTTCAACTACGCTGCAGAACAGCGCGAACGCATCCTGGCGGAGTGGACCAAGCGCTATAACGGAAAGACGGAAAAGCGCTGATCTCCTCCGCAAACCCTGGGCCGCGTCATTCGTATGAGCGGCCCTTCATTTATTGCACGCATGAATGCGACCCCGTTTCTCGACCTGCGCCATATTCGCAAGGAATTTGGTGGCTTCACTGCCTTGGCGGACATCAACCTTGAGATTGGACGGGGGGATTTCGTCTGCTTTCTGGGGCCATCGGGTTGCGGCAAGACGACTTTGCTGCGCATCATTGCAGGGCTGGAGGTTCAGACGCGCGGACAGATCCTGCAGGACGGACGCGATATCTCGTTGTTGCCTCCAGCGTTGCGCGACTATGGCATCGTGTTCCAGAGCTATGCCCTGTTTCCCAATCTCAGCGTGGCCGACAACGTCGCCTATGGCCTGGTCAATCGCAAGACGCCGCGCGCCGAAATCCGGCAGCGTGTGACCGAGCTGGTCAAACTGGTGGGACTGCCAGGCAGTGAAAACAAGTTTCCGGGACAACTCTCCGGCGGGCAGCAGCAGCGAATTGCGCTGGCTCGAGCCTTAGCCACCTCACCGGGCCTGTTGTTGCTTGATGAACCTCTTTCTGCGTTGGACGCGTTGGAGCGAATTCGGCTGCGCCAGGAGATCCGGGCCTTGCAGCAGAAGCTGGGTGTCACCACCATCATGGTGACGCACGATCAGGAAGAGGCACTCAGCGTGGCCGATCGCATTGTGGTGATGAATCACGGCGTGATCGAACAGGTGGGCACACCCATGGAGGTTTATCGGGAGCCTGCCACGCCTTTCGTGGCAGATTTCGTGGGCAAGGTCAACGTCCTGCCGGCACGCCGGGTGGACGGTGAACTTCATCTAGGCAGCCTGCGCCTGCCCAGCGAAGGGTCTGATGGTGATGTCCGCGTCTACATGCGGCCCGAGGATGTACTCGCACGTCCTATTGCACCCGGTGATCTGCACGTGTTTGATGCTTGCATCGACAAGATCGAATTCCTGGGTTCGTTTTGCCATGTGCATGTGGCGTCGCCCGCACTTGGCGCCCACAAACTGACGGTCTACCTGTCGTTGAATTTTCTGTCCGAGCAATCCCTGCAGGTCGGCTCCACAGTGACGCTCAAACTGCTGCCTGAACGCGTCAAGGTGTTCTGATGACGGCCGCCTTGCCTCGGTCATTGACGACGCGTGCCGTCAGACTCAAGCACCACTGGGTGGACCGACTGGCCCACGTCCTCATTGCGTTGATTGCGATCCTGCTGGTCGCCTTTCTGGCCAGTCCCTTGCTGGCAATCCTGCTGCAGGCACTGGAAGGTCGTGAGGGCGAGTTCGTCTGGTTTGACAACTTCATTGCCTACGCGAAAACACCGGCCCTGCTGGACAGCCTGTGGAACAGCGTATGGGTTTCCTGTGTGGTCACGCTGATCGTGCTGCCCCTGAGTTTCACGTTTGCCTACGCACTGACGCGTTCGTGCATGCCGTTCAAGTCCCTTTTCCGAGGGATCACTCTGATCCCGTTGCTGGCGCCTTCGTTGTTGTCGGCAATCTCACTGATTTACTGGTTCGGCAACCAGGGTGTCCTCAAGGGCTGGATGCAGGGCATCGGCATCGATCAGATCTACGGCGCGCCGGGCATTGTTCTGGCCGAGTGCCTTGCGGTCTTTCCGCACACACTGATGATCCTGATCACGGCCTTGAGCCTGTCCGACGCCCGCCTGTACGAAGCCGCAGATGCCATGGGTACGCGCGCGGGTCGCAAGTTCCTGACCATTACCTTGCCGGGCGCCAAGTACGGCCTGATTTCGGCGGCTCTGGTCACCTTCACGCTGGTGATGACGGACTTCGGCATCCCCAAAGTCATAGGCGGCAATTTCAATGTTCTCGCCACCGACGTCTTCAAACTGGTGATCGGGCAGCAGGATTTTCCCAAAGGCGCCGTGGTGGCCATCCTGTTGCTGGCACCGGCCGTGCTGACCTTTGGTGTCGACCATTACGTCAGCCGACGCCAGACGGCCATGCTAACCGCGCGTGCCGTGCCCTATGCGCCGAAGGCGTCGCCCGCGTACGACCGGCTGATGACACTCTATTGCGGAGTGATTGCCGCTCTCGTGCTGGCGATGCTGGGCATGGCTGTGTTCGCCTCACTGGCCTCTTTATGGCCGTACAACCTGAAACCCAGCCTGCGGCACTACGAACTGGGTCTGCTCGACGCTGAGGTCGGCGTTGCGTTTTTCAACAGCATCAAGATGGCCGCGGGCACGGCCCTGTTTGGCACGTTTCTGGTATTTACAGGCGCCTACCTTCTGGAGAAGACCAAGGGCATGGACAACGTGCGCGGACTGGTGCGTCTGCTGGCTGTTTTGCCGATGGCGGTCCCGGGTCTGGTTCTGGGTCTTGGGTACATCTTCTTCTTCAACGCGCCTAACAATCCACTGGGTGGCCTTTACCACACCCTGACGCTGTTGACGATTTGCACCATCGTTCACTTCTACACCACCGGCCACTTGACCGCTGTGACCGCGCTCAAGGCGCTGGACAGCGAGTTTGAAGCCGTCAGCGCTTCGTTGAAGGTGCCGTTCTTCAAGACCTTCTGGCGGGTCACACTGCCGGTCTGCGCGCCGGCTCTGATCGACATGGCGCGCTATTTCTTCATCAATGCCATGACGACGATATCGGCCGTTGTGTTCTTGTACTCGCCGGAGACCAAGGTCGCCTCCATTGCCATTTTGAATCTGGACGAAGCTGGTGAAATGGGGGCGGCAGCGGCGATGGCGGTGCTGATTGCACTTTCGTCTACTGTGGCGACCCTGCTCTTCATGCTGCTTGCCTGGTGGGTCAATCGCCGCACACAGGCCTGGCGCACCACGACGCGTTGAGCGGCCCAACCCACTGATTGCTGATTGAGGAAAGACCATGGACAGAGACAAGATTCTGTTGACCCCCGGCCCGCTGACGACCACCTTGCGAACCAAGCTCGCGATGCTCAAGGACTGGGGCTCATGGGACGCCGACTTCAACGCCGTCACCGCGCGTGTACGCAAGAGCCTGGTGGACATCATCCACGGGCAGGACTCGCATGTGGTGGTGCCGCTGCAGGGCAGCGGCACCTTCAGCGTCGAGGCCGCCGTGGCTACCGTCGTCCCGCGCGACGGTCATGTGCTCGTGCTCGACAACGGGGCCTACTGCAAGCGCGCCGCGCGCCTGACCAGCCTGATGGGGCGGCGTTGCAGCGTGCTGGATTTTGGCGACCATGAGCCGGTGTCCGCCGCGGCGCTGGACGCGAAGCTCAAGGCCGACGCCAGCATCACGCATGTGCTCATGATCCACTGCGAGACCGGCGCCGGCGTGCTCAATCCGCTGCAGGCCGTGGCCGACGTCAGCGCCGCGCACGGCAAGGGCTTGATCGTCGACGCCATGAGCTCGTTCGCCGCGTTGCCAATCGACGCGCGCACCACGGGTTTCGACGCGCTGGTCGCGGCCAGCGGAAAGTGTCTCGAAGGCGTGCCCGGCATGGGTTTCGTGTTCATCCGCAAGGCCATACTTGACAGCTGCGCGGGGCAAAGCCAGTCGCTCGCCATGGACTTGCACGACCAGTACGTCTACATGGAGAAGACCACTCAATGGCGGTTCACGCCGCCCACGCATGTGGTGGTGGCGCTGGCCGAGGCGATCGCGCAGTTCGAGGAAGACGGGGGTCAGCCCGCGCGCCTGGCACGCTACCAGCAGAACTACGAGACACTGGTGGGCGGCATGGCCGCGCTGGGGTTCAAGCCGTTCCTCGACGCCGGCGTGCAGGCGCCCATCATCGTGACCTTCCACGCGCCGGCGGACGAGCGCTACGACTTCAAGACCTTCTACGCGGCGGCGCGGGCGCGCGGTTTTGTCCTCTATCCCGGCAAGCTCACGCAGGTCGAGACCTTCCGTGTCGGTTGCATCGGCGCGATCGGCAAGGTCGAGATGGAGCAGGCCGTGCACGCAGTGGCGCTGGCCCTGCAGGACATGGGCATTGCGTCCGGCGCACCGGCAGCCTGAACCTGCACGCACACCAAGGAGAACGACATGGCCACAGCCAGAGAGCATCCCGCCGTTGCCGCCATCCGCAAGTCGGGCGCGTCCAAGGTCAAGGTGGCGGTGAGCGACATCGACGGCGTGTTGCGCGGCAAGTACCTGCACCGCGACAAGTTTCTTGGCACGGCCGAGCCGTACCCCAAGGGCGGCTTCGGCTTCTGTGACGTGGTGCTCGGCTGGGACATGATGGACGTCTGCTATGACAACACCACGGTCACCGGGTGGCAGCACGGATTCCCCGACGCGCTGGCGCGGCTTGACCTGGACACCGTACGGCATGTGCCCTGGGACAACGGTGTGCCGTTTTTCCTGGGCGAGTTCATCAACGCCGACGGCACGCCGCATCCGGTGTGCCCGCGCCAGACCCTCAAGCGCGTGCTCAAGCGCGCCGAGAAGATGGGCTTCCAGGTCATGACGGGCATGGAGTTCGAGTGGTACAACTTTGCCGAAACCCCGCAAAGCTGGGCGGCGAAAAAGGGGGTGGAGCCCGAGCCGCTGACGCCCGGCATGTTTGGCTACTCGCTGTTGCGCGTCAATCAGAACCGCGATTTCTTCAACGCCATCATGGACGACATGCTGGCCTTTGGCGTACCGGTGGAAGGCCTGCATACCGAGACCGGTCCCGGCGTGTATGAAGCCGCGATTGGATTCAGCGAGGCGCTGGAGCAGGCGGACCGTGCCATCCTGTTCAAGACAGGCACGCGCGAGATCGGCGCGCGCTTCGGCATCATGCCCAGCTTCATGGCCAAGCCGCACCAGCCTTTGCCCGGTTGCAGCGGCCACATCCACCAGAGCCTGTCGGACGGCAAGAGCAATCTGTTTTTTGATGCCAAGGCGCCGCGTCGCATGAGCAAGCTGTTTGAAAGCTACCTGGCTGGCCAGGTGGCGTGCATGATGGAGTTCGGCCCCATGATCTGGCCCACCATCAACAGCTACAAGCGCCTGGTCGACGGCTTCTGGGCGCCGGTCAAGCCGACCTGGGGCATGGACAACCGCACGGCCAGCTTCCGCGTGATTGCGGGGTCGCCGAAGGCAACCCGGCTTGAGACGCGTTGCCCCGGCGCCGACGTGAACCCGTATCTGGCGATGGCGGCTGTCATCGCCGCCGGCCTGGATGGCGTGGAGAAGGGTCTCAAGCTCACCGCACCGCCGATCACCGGCACCAACCAGGGTGCGGAGCACATTGCGCGTGCACCGCGCACGCTGATCGAGACCACGCGCAATTTCCGTGAATCGAAGATTGCGCGCGACTGGCTGGGCGACACCTTTGTCGACCACTTCGCAGCGACGCGCGAGTGGGAATGGCGCCAATGGCTCGACGCCGTGACCGACTGGGAAATGAAGCGCTACTTCGAGATCATCTGACGGCTATGCACCCAATCAGCGGCGTCAGCCCGAGCCAGAGCGAAGGCGACGTCAACCACAGCGCCCGCCGCGCGAACTGGCAGCGCGAGCACCTCGACCCGGACACGCGTGAATTGTTGGCGCGCGACAGCGCCGCCTTCCTGCACCAATCCGTCTCGACGCCGTGCCTGAATGCCATCCGGCGCGCCGAGGGCATCTGGATCGAGGACACGGCCGACCGGCGTTACATGGATTTCCATGGCAACAACGTGCACCACGTCGGCTACGCGCACCCGCGGGTGTTGGCGGCAATCAAGGTACAGCTTGACGATCTCAGCTTCGCGCCGCGCCGTTTTGCCTGCGACCGCGCGGTCGAACTGGCGGAGGCCTTGTCGGCACAGTTCCAGCGGCTCACCGGTGCGCCCGGGCGCGTGCTTTTCACCACCGGCGGGTCAGATGCCGTGGAGGTGGCGATCAAGCTTGCGCGCACCGCCACCGGGCGCTTCAAGACACTGAGTTTCTGGGACGCGTTCCACGGCGCCGGCTTTGGCGCGAGCAGCGTGGGCGGCGAGTCGTTGTTCCGTGGCGGCCGCGTCGGGCCCTTGCTGCCCGGTAGCGAGCATGTCGCACCCTTCGGCTGCTACCGCTGCGCCTATGGCCACCCAGTGGACGCGCAAGGGCAGCCGGACCTGGAGCGTTGCCGCCTCGCCTGCGCCAGCATGGTGAAGTACGTGCTGGAGCGCGAGGGTGACGTCGCGGCCGTCATTGCCGAGCCCGCGCGCGCGGTGCCCTTTGTGCCGCCGCCGGGCTACTGGCAGGCCGTGCGCGAGGCCTGCAATGCGCACGGCACATTGCTGATCTTCGACGAAATTCCCACCGGACTGGGCAAGACCGGCCGTTTCTTTGCGGCCGAGCACGACGGTGCCGCGCCGGATATCGTGGTGCTGGGCAAAGCGCTTGGCGGCGGCGTGCTGCCGATTGCCGCCTGCGTGGCGCATGAGCGCCTCAACGTCGCAGGCGCCTACGCGTATGGCCACTACACGCACGAGAAAAACCCTGTGACCGCCGCAGCGGCCCTTGCGACGCTGCAGGTGATCGAGCAAGACGACCTGGTCGGGAACGCAGCGCGCGTCGGCGCACATGCGCTGGAACGACTGCATGCGCTCAAGCAACGCCATGCGCTGATCGGCGACGTGCGCGGGCGCGGCTTGCTGCTGGGGCTGGAACTGGTGACCGACCGCGCCGCCAAGTCGCCAGCCGCCGACCAAGCCGAGGCCGTGCTGTACCACGCCATGTCGAACGGCCTGTCGTTCAAGACCACCATGGGCAACGTGCTGACACTCACGCCGCCGCTGATCACCACCGTGGCACAGATGGACCGCGCCATTGACATCCTGGATGCCGCCCTGACGGCGGTCGCCAAGACCTGAGCAATCGACAGAACAACAGACGCAACCATCCATCCCATCGAGGACACCATGAGCATTACCTCCTTTTCATTCCCCACCTCGATCCGTTTCGGCGCCGGCGCGCGCAAGCAGGTCGCCGCACACCTGCTGGAGCAGGGTCTCAAGCGCCCGCTCATCGTCACGGACCGCGCGCTCGGCGCCTTGCCGGTGCTGGCCGAATTCCGCTCCCATCTCGGCGGACTCGACGTTGCGGTGTTTGCCGGTGTGTTCGGCAACCCGACTTGCAGCCAAGTGATGGATGGCGCGGCCGCCTACAAAGCGCATGGAGCCGACTGCATCATTGGTTTCGGTGGCGGCGCTGCGCTGGACGTCGCCAAGGTGGTGGGCGTGGCCGCCACGCATGAAGGCGACATCCTCGAGTACGTCTGGGACCACCCGCAGGTGCGCGCCATCAGCAACCCGCTGCCTTACTTCGTCGCGTTGCCCACCACCTCGGGCACCGGCTCCGAAGTCGGCCGCTCCTCAGTGGTGAGCGAGAACGACACGCATCTCAAGCGTGTTGTCTTCAGCCCGAAGATTCTTGCCCGGATGGTGTTTGCCGATCCCGAACTCACGCTGGGCCTGCCGCCGGCAGTGACGGCCGCCACCGGAATGGATGCGCTCACACACAACGTCGAGAGCTATCTCTCGCCTGCCTACCACCCGCTGTGCGATGGCATTGCGCTGGAGGGGACACGCATCGCTGCAGCCGCCCTGCACACCGCGGTCACGGAGCCCGGCAACCTGCAGGCGCGCAGCGACATGATGATGGCGTCGATGATGGGTGCGATCGCCTTTCAGAAGGACCTCGGCGCGGTGCATTCGGCCGCGCATGCGCTGGGTGCGGTGTGCGACCTGCACCACGGCCTGACCAACGCGCTGATGATCGACACGGTGATGGCCTGGAACTACGAGGCCGTGCCGGCGAAGTTCGATGAACTCGCCCACGTCTGCAAGGTGGCTGGCGGCGGTGCGGCCTTCGTGCCCTGGCTCAAGACGCTCAAGGCCAGCGTCGGCATCACCGGCACGCTGGCCTCGCACGGCGTCAAGCCCGAGCACATTCCGCGCATGGTGGAGATCGCCGTCAAGGACATCTGCCACCAGACCAATCCACGGCCCTGCACGGCAGCGGACTTCGAGCGACTGTTCCAGGCGGCGATGTAACTATGGACCGGCTCAAGATCGGCATCAGCGCCTGCTTCCTGCATCCGGACGCGCAGCGCAGTGTGTTCGCGTTCAAGACCTTGCAGTACATCGAGCAGTCGATGGCGCACTGGGTCATGTCGGCCGGGGCGCTGCCCGTGATGATTCCGTCCCCGGAGGGCGACACGGCCCGTGGCGACGTCGGCCTGGACGATTATGCGCAGTGGCTTGACGGCCTGGTCATGCACGGCGGTGCGGATGTGTGGCCCGGCAGCTACGGCGAAGAGCCGCTGCAGCCGCACTGGAGCGGCGACCGGGTGCGCGACGAGTACGAGATTGCGCTGGTCAAGGCTTTTTCCGCAGCTGACAAACCGGTGTTCGGCATCTGCCGCGGGCTGCAGCTCATCAATGTGGCCTTTGGCGGCACGCTCTACCAGGACATCAGCACCCAGCAACCCGGCGCTCTGGTGCACCGCGACGGGCAGATCTACGACAACAACTTCCACACCCTGGACATCGTGCCCGGATCGCGCCTGAGTCGGCTCCTGCCGGACGCAAGCAGCTACAAAATCAATAGCATCCATCACCAGGGGATCAAGGATCTGGCCCCCGGTTTCGCGGTGGAGGCGCGCTGCCCGGACGACGGCATGATTGAAGCGATCCGCCTGTGCGGCAACGACGCAGGCCGGCCCTGGGTGGCTGCCGTGCAGTGGCATCCCGAATTCCACAAACCCGAACAGGGCGTGATCGACGACGCGCCCATCCTCAACGACTTTCTGGCCGCCGCGCGGGCCACACGATCATGAACACACTTGCCATCCGCAACCCTGCCAATGGCCAGCTCATCACCACCCTGCCCGCCGATGACGCCACATCGGTGGCAACCAAAACCACAGCCGCCCGTGTGGCCCAGCCAGCCTGGGCTGCCACGCCGATGGCTGAGCGCAAGGCCTGCATCGAGCGCTTCCGCTCCGGCGTGGTGCGCGACCTCGAGTCGCTCGCCGTGACGATGACGCGAGAGACCGGAAAGCCCGTCAAGATGTCGCGCAACGAGCTCAACGGCCTGCTCGGCCGCATCGACTTTTTCCTGAAGGAACTCGAGTTGTCGGTGGCCACCGAAACGGTCTTTGAGGATGGTGGCATGAGGGAGCAGATTCAGCACACGCCGCTCGGTGTGGTCGCCAACATCTCGGCCTGGAACTATCCCTGGTTCGTGGGCTGCAACGTCATCGTGCCCGCGCTGCTCACCGGCAACGCCGTGGTTTACAAGCCATCCGAATATGCGACCATGACCGGCCAGGAAATTGCGCGCCTGCTGCACGAGGCCGGCGTGCCACCGGAGGTGATGGTCTGCCTGGTGGGTGCCGGCGCGGTCGGCTCCGCTTTGCTGGAGCAGCCGGTGGATGGCGTGTTCTTCACCGGCTCCGTGGCCACAGGTCAACGCATTGCGCAGGCCGTGGGCAACAAGTTCATCAAGCTGCAGCTTGAGTTGGGCGGCAAGGACCCGACCTACGTGTGCGAGGACGCCGACCCCAAAGCTGCGGCCGAGTCGCTGGCCGACGGCGCGATGTACAACACCGGGCAGAGCTGCTGCTCGGTCGAGCGCATCTACGTGCACGAGAAGATCCACGACGCCTTCGTCGCCGCCTTTGTCGACACCGTCAAGACGTTCCGGACTGGCGACCCGATGGCTGAGGACACCTACATCGGCGCGATCACGCGTGCACCGCAACTGGCGGTGCTCGACGCGCAGGTGGCCGATGCCGTGGCCAAGGGCGCACAGTTGCTGGCCGGCGGCAAGCGCGCGGCCGGACCGTTCGGCGGTGCCGGCAATTGGTACGAGCCCACGGTGTTTGCCAACGTCAACCCCAGCATGGAACTCATGCGTGAAGAGAGCTTCGGGCCCATCATCGGCATCCAGAAGGTCAGTGGCGATGCAGAAGCCGTGAAGCTCATGAACGACACGCGTTACGGACTCACGGCCGGGGTCTACACGCCCGACCAGGAGCGCGCGCAGCGGCTGCTGGCGCAAGTCAATGCTGGCAGCGTCTACTGGAACTGCTGCGACCGCGTGAGCCCGCGGCTGCCCTGGAGCGGCCATGGCGATTCCGGCGTCGGCCTCACCCTGTCGACCTACGGCATCCAGACCTTCACCCGGCCCAAGGCCTGGCACCTCAAGTCCGCGGGGTGAGGGGTTCTACAAGCGCACGAGCAGCAAGCCTCGAGTGACGGTGACGCCGTGAAACTGACCCTTTTTGACCTGGATCACACGCTTCTCAGCGGCGACAGCGATGTCCTGTGGTGCGAGTTTCTGATTCGTGAAGGGGCGCTGGATTCGGGCAGCTTTGCCGCGCGCAATGCCGACATGGAGGCGCGGTACCAAGCCGGCACGGTTGGCGTCGAAGAGTTCGCAGACTTCTATCTGGGTACGCTGACCGGACGAACACCCGAGGACTTGGAGGCGCTGCGCCAGACTTTCCTCGTTGACTGGATAGTCCCCCGCATTCCTGCTTCTGCGGTGGACCTGGTCGGTCGGCATCTGGACGCGGGCGAACTGGTGGTGATGACCACGGCGACCAATCGCTTTATCACCGAGCTGACAGCACTTTACTTCGGCATCGAGCACCTGATTGCGACTGAGCCGCAGGTGGTGGGTGGCCTGTTTACGGGGCGCAGCACGGGTGTACTCAATATGCGCGAAGGAAAAGTACGGCGCCTTCATGATTGGCTCAAGGCGCGTGGCCACCAGCTCAGAGACTTCAAGAGCACCGCCTACAGCGACTCCATCAACGACCTGCCCCTGCTCTTGGCAGTAGATCGTGCCGTGGCGGTGGATCCGGACGCAGGTCTGCGCAAGGAATCGCTGGAGCGGTCGTGGGAGATTCTGCAGCTTGTGCGCTAAACCATGAAACTCCAAGATCAATGTCAGGTTCGGAGATTTGTATTGATTCGGTGATGGCGAAGCAGTGCGGCCCATGGTCGACTCCTGTTGACCGCGCGGATTATTGAGACTTACATAATTCATGACATCACCAGAGCGTAGCCTGCATCCAGCAAGCGGCAATGATGGACGGACGCT